>JASLXI010000192.1 GCA_030740415.1 Dehalococcoidia bacterium | reverse complement strand
AGACTTCCGAGGCAATACGGAAACTCATGGGCTTACAGCCCAAGACGGCCAGCGTCCTCCGGGACGGCCAAGAGGTCGACGTGCCCATCGAGGACGTGGTTCTCGGCGACGTCATAGTCGTGCGCCCAGGGGAAAGCATTCCCGTGGACGGCATTGTCACTGAAGGCTCATCCTCTGTGGACGAGAGCATGCTCACGGGTGAGAGCATTCCTGTGGAGAAAATGGCAGACACCCTCGTCTTCGGGGCCACCACGAACAAGACGGGTACCTTCAATTTCCAGGCCACCAAGGTCGGCTCCGAGATGGCCCTGGCAAGAATCATCAAGCTGGTACAGGATGCCCAGGGTTCCAAGGCTCCCATACAGCGCCTGGCTGACCTGGTATCCAGCTACTTCGTACCCATGGTAATCGGCATTGCCACGATCACCTTCTGGGCCTGGCTCTTAGCCGGCCCAACACCGGCGTTCACCTACGCCATGTTGAACATGGTGGCAGTGCTGATCATCGCCTGCCCCTGCGCCCTTGGTCTGGCTACACCTACCGCAATTATGGTGGCTACAGGAAAGGGGACAGAGTGGGGCGTCCTCATCCGCAGTGCCGAGGCCCTTGAGACAGCCCATAAGATCGATGCCATCGTCCTAGACAAGACCGGAACCCTCACGGTCGGCAAACCGCAGGTGACCGACCTAATAGTGGATGGAGTGTCTGAGGAAGACCTGCTCATGCTGGCGGCCTCGGCGGAAAAGGGATCGGAGCATCCCCTTGGGGAGGCCATCGTCGCCTCTGCGTTGGAACGCCACATGACGCTCGAAGAAACACAAGATTTCAAGGCAATCCCTGGGCATGGCATCGAGGCCAGAGTAAACGGCACCCAGGTTACACTGGGCAACCTGGCCCTGATGCAGGAGCGCAGCTACGAGTTGAGCGGACTGGAGGGCCGGGCTACCGAACTCTCTTCCCAGGGCAAGACCCCAATGTACATCGCCGTGGGAGACCGAGTAGGCGGCATCATCGCCGTAGCCGACACTTTGAAGCCAGAGGCCAAGGACGTAGTCAAGTCCCTCCACGACATGGGTTGGGAGGTGATAATGCTCACCGGCGATAATCTCCGCACCGCTGAGGCCATCGCAAGGGACGTAGGTATTGACCGGGTTCTCGCCCAAGTGCCGCCAGACGGCAAGTCCCAGGAGATTAAGGGCCTCCAGGCCGAAGGGAAGGTGGTCGCGATGGTTGGCGACGGCATCAACGACGCTCCTGCGCTCGCCCAGGCCCAGGTTGGCATAGCCATCGGCACCGGCACAGACGTTGCTATGGAAGCAGCTGGCATAACCTTGGTAAGAGGAAACCTGGGCGGCATTGTGGAGGCCCTTACCCTGAGCAGGGCTACCATGCGCACCATCAAACAGAACCTCTTCTGGGCCTTCTTCTACAACACGGCTCTCATACCCGTGGCGGCCGGAGTGCCCTACCTCATATTCAGCGGAGGCAGCGTACCAGGGCCGCTCCAGCCCTTACTGGGGGAATTCGGGTTCCTAAACCCCGTGCTGGCGGCAGCAGCTATGGCCATCAGTTCCTTCACCGTGGTGAGCAACTCCCTCAGACTACAGCGTTACAAGGGAGCAAGAATCAACAAGTAGGAGGCATGTACGATGAGAATTCCACTGTTGGGCAAAGGTAAGGCTGAGACAGCCATCGACCCGGTCTGTCACATGGATGTGGACGTGAAGAACCCCAGCGGAGGGACGCACGAGCACGAGGGCCAGACCTACTATTTCTGCGGCCCCGGCTGCCGCGTCGCGTTCTCCAAAGAGCCGACGGCGTATCTCTCTGGCGAAAAAAGCATGGAAATGTGATCCCGACCCGGGAGGTGTGAGTGCGCTCTGCGAAAGGTGGAGGTATCCGCAAGTGCCAGGCCTGTGATAAAGTGAATGGGTGAAGATCGAACTTCTGTACTTTGATGATTGTCCCAGCTGGCAAACAGTCCTGCAAGAGGTCCAAGGCCTCCTTACCGCAAAGGGCATTGAGGACAAAGTCGACCTTGTCCGGGTGGCTTCGCGACAGGATGCGGAACGCCTGAAATTCCCCGGCTCTCCTACTATCCGTATCGATGGAGAGGACGTGGACCCGGAGGTCCCTTCCTTCGGTTTTGAACTCGCCTGCCGAGTCTACGAAGTAGATGAGCGACTCCTAGAAAAGCCCCCTCTGGAGTGGATCGACGCCGCCCTGGATGTCGCCTCCGAGTAAGTATCCACTCTACACTATTGGCGGCAGTCCCTATCACATAGCCTGATCCAATGCACTTGGATGCAGCCCCGCTTGACCAGTTCCAAATTGCACGATAAAATCGGCGCACCAGTCAAAGAGGTAAGACAATGCCCATATACGAGTACGCCTGCACCACCTGCCGAAGCCGCTTCGAGAGGATGCGATCCATGGACACATCCCAAGAGCCGTCTCCATGCCCCGACTGCGGCAGCCCTTCGCCCAGGGCCCTATCCGTATTCACTTCCTTTATGAAAAGCCCGGGCGGTGACCTTGTGCCCGTAGGCGGGGCCAGTGACGGTCTTGGATGCGGAGATGGCTGCGCCTGCTCAGCTGGAATGGAATTCTAGCCAGAAACCCTCAGTAAGAAGTGCCTGATTCCCCACGCTCCCAACGCCAGCAGCAGTGCTTGTGCTATCACCGACACGGCAATGAACAGCGTCACCCGCATGAAAAACCCCTCGGTGAACAGCCTGGTTAGGTAATTGCTCCGGGGATCGAAGGTCCACGTTCCACTAGCGAAGCTGAGAAAATGGAATTGGTCGAAGAGCTGTTCGAAGCCCACTAGAGACGTCAGTCCTCCCACCGCG
>JASLXI010000191.1 GCA_030740415.1 Dehalococcoidia bacterium | reverse complement strand
TGGCAATCCACTGGACAGAGGCGATCAGCAACGCCGTGATCAAAAGTGGATCACCGATATGGCCGGCGACCCCACGAGCAAATTCCTTCCCATGCAGGACCTGACCGTTCCAGTATCACGGGCCTCGCAAGACAGTCTAGGTTGGTTGAGCGTGAGCCAAATGCGGGAGCTTGGCATCAACCACAGCGCTCTATTCCTTGGCCTACTGAATGGTGAAGCCTGCTTCGTCGTTGATATCTCCGGTCAAGAGCAGGCGATTCGGAAATTAAGCGAAGGTGGAAGCTATAGATATGTCGATGCCAGAACGGTCACCGAGCTTCTCAGCGGCACAGATTCTGGAATAGTTGCCCAGGCACGCGCCCAGGTCGACTGGCACAAACGAAATGGTTTCTGCTCCACTTGCGGGCATAAAACAGTTGTGAGGCGAGGTGGTCAGGTGAGGCAGTGCTCGAAGTGTGAGGTTATGCACTATCCACGCACCGATCCGGTGATCATAACGGTGGTCTCTGACGAGGATCGGTGCCTTCTCGGTCAGTCTCGCGGTCGGGGATCGAGTACGAACAGGTACTCGGCCTTGGCCGGATTTGTTGATCAGGGAGAATCAATAGAGGATGCCGTGGCCAGAGAAGTAATGGAGGAATCGGGAATTGCTATCGAGAATGTCCGCTACCACTCATCCCAGCCCTGGCCCTTTCCATCTTCACTGATGATCGGTTGTCATGCAAAGGCGGTTACGATGTCTATCCAAATCGATGAGGAGGAGATGGTGGACGTCCGTTGGTTCCAACGAACTGAGGTGTTGATGGCGCTCCAAGGAACGAGTGAGGCTCTAACCGTCCCAGGACCCATAGCCATCGCCCACCACCTGATAAAGGCCTGGGCGGTCAACGACCTGCCATAAAGCTGCACTCAATGCGTTCCTAGAATGAAGTGGTCGGGGTGGTCGGACTCGAACCGACGACCTCTACGTCCCGAACGTAGCGCGCTACCAACTGCGCTACACCCCGTTGGCCCATTATACCCCCTCTTCCGCAACAACTTCCACAGGAGAGAGAGCAGGCACGGGATTTCCCGGGACCTCACTACCCTCCAGCAGGGGCATATCGACACCATACATGCTCCTTAGGACATGCAGAAACGCTAGCAACGTAGGGCTATAGTGCTGTGCACGGCTCACCATAACTGAGGTAGGCAATGATACCAAATCCCCTTCCTTCAGTGGTATGAGGCACAGACTGCCACGCTCCAACTCATGCTTCACACTACTGCGGGGCAGGAAGGAAATCCCCATTCCGAGCTCCACTAAATGTTTGGTGGCCTCAATGCTGTCCAGTGTCATTTCCACCCTGGGCGAGATCCCCGCCTCTCGGCACACCTGCACGATGAGAACAAAGTAAGAGGACTCTCGATCGTATAGAATCAAAGGCTCACGAGCAACTTCGTAGATGCTGGCCTCGTCTCTCTGGGCAAAGGGGTGTTGCGGACTAGTGGCCAGGCAGATATCTTCGTCATAGAGATGCATGGTCACCACATCGGGGTGAGTCAACATCCGGGACAGTCCCACCTGCACCTCTTCCTCCGCCACCATCTGCAGCACATTTGACGAGCGTCCTATGCTGATGTGTACCTTAATATTGGGATACTGCTGGCGGAATCTCTCAAGAATGGAAGGAAGAGTGTACGTACCTATCGCCCGAGCCGAGGCAATTTGCAGCACACCCCCAGAGGCATCTCGCGTGGTGTCTATGACCTCTCGTCCCTGGCGCAGAGCCTCCATGGCCCGTTCCGCATATGGGCGCAACGCCTTACCCATCTCCGTCAGACGCACGCCCCGCCCCATGCGATGGAACAAAGGGATTCCCAACTCTTCTTCCAGCACATGCACCCTGGCACTCAGAGAGGGCTGTGATAGGAACAACGCCTCCGCGGCGCGGCGAAAACTACCACGCTCCGCGGCCGCCAAAAAGGCTTCCAACTGTGCAAGCTCCATAAACCTCCCTCCTGAGTATCGAAACCCGGTGGGCCTTTCGGTTCTCAGATTTCAATTCACCCAGTGATAGTCCTAACCTATCACTTCAATAGAACATCCTGCCTTTACATTATACCTTACGTCCCATATACTTGTACAGCGCAAATTTATTATGCTTTACATCCTTATCCGCAAAGAAAGCAACGCGGCGCGGAAAGGAGACAACATATGAACAACAACCATCACGCGGATGCCGCCCAGCAGGTAAGAGACCTTGAGGAGCGTTGGACCCCGGATCCACGCTGAAAGGGAGTCAAGCGGGACTATACCACCCGGGACGTGGTAAGGTTACGGGGCAGCGTGATGATCGAGCACACCCTGGCCCGCCGAGGTTCTGAGCGCCTGTGGCGACAACTGAATGAAGATGGCTACATAAGGACCTTCGGAGCATTGACCGGAGCACAGGCCGTCAATATGGTCAAAGCCAGTCTCCAGGCCCTCTACCTGAGCGGTTGGCAAGTCGCTGGCGACGCCAACCTGGCGTCCCAGACCTTTCCTGGCCAGAGCCTCTATCCATCAAATAGCGTCCCAGCTGTGGTCAAGAGGCTTAACAACGCGTTGATGAGAGCCGATCAGATCCGGACCCTTGAGGGCAATACCGACATCGACTGGCTCGCCCCCATCCTAGCACGCGTAAGCCGGCTTCGGAGGAGCCATTACACGCCTTCGAGCTAATGAGAGGCATGATCGAATCCGGGGCCGCCGGCGTTCATTACGAAGATCAACTTGTAGCAGCCAAGAAGTGCGGCCACATGGACAGCAAAGTCCTGATACCAACAAATATGTTCATCCACACCCTGAACGCAGCAAGGCTCGCAGCAGACGTCCCAGACGT
>JASLXI010000190.1 GCA_030740415.1 Dehalococcoidia bacterium | reverse complement strand
TTGTAGACATGGTGAGACGGATGAAGGATGAGACGGGCGAAGACATAGGGCCCGAGGGCGAGGAGATGCTGGCGCGCATTGATGCTGGGAAGATGATGGAGGACATGGACGACGGCGGGGACTTCGGCTTCTAGGCGCTTCAAGTAAACTGCCTTGCGTTGAGATATGGACCTCCCCATCAGAAGAGAGATAGCCCAGAAGATAAAAGGCCTGTACGTCATCATCGATGCCCAGGCGGCCCAGGGTAGGGATCTGGT
This sequence comes from Dehalococcoidia bacterium, assembly GCA_030740415.1. Next base: position 2,613 of record JASLXI010000190.1, on the reverse strand, counting down.
GGAGTTGACTCAGTCGGTCCTCCAGGGTGGCGCACAAATCATACAACTCCGGGACAAGTTGCACGACAAAGGGGATGTGCTGCCTGTCGCCCGTCGAATCCGCGATCTGTGTGAACAGCATAAGGCCATCCTCATTGTCAACGACCACGCCGATCTAGCCGTTGCCTGCAATGCCCACGGCCTCCACCTGGGTCAGCATGACTTGCCGATAGAGGAGGCCAGGGCCATCCTGCGCCCGCACCAGATCATCGGAAAGTCCAATGCCCTCCTGAAGGAGGCCCTGGAGTCGGAAGCTCAGGGCGCCGATTACCTGGCGGTCGGTGCCATATTTCCCACAACGACCAAGGAAAAGACCAGGCCAGCAGGTCTGGAGACCCTGGAACAGGTGAAGGCCCAGTCATCCGTCCCGGTTGTGGCCATTGGGGGCATTGGTGGAGACAGTGTTGCCAGGGTGATGCAGGCGGGGGCCGACGCCGCGTGCGTCATCTCCGCGGTGATCGGTGGCCCGAATCCTGAAGAAGCTGCCCGGCGGTTTGTAGAAGCCATGAGCCGTTTGCCATCTAACTAGCCTTAGGCACAAGTGCGGTTGAAATGCCCAAACATTTGAAGTACTATTAAAGGTGAAAGAAAGCACAATCGCTTTCCAGCCCGTCTACCAGAAGATCATGGAGTAACCATGAGCCAGGAAGAGCAACACGCCCAGCTGGAATCCTATGCACTTCCAGAGCCCTTGGAAGAGGGGTCTGTCCTTGCGCACCGAGGCAAGCTATTTGTCGCCATCGGCGTATTTGTCCTGGCCCTGGGATACCTGGGCTTCACCGCCTTTCAGGGTGCCAGTGCCTACTATCTTACCGTAGGTGAACTCTTAGCCAAGGGCGACTCGGCTTACAATAAGAACTTGAGAGTCAATGGCAAGCTAGTGCCCACCTCCTTCGACCGCGATGCCAGTGGGACCCTCATCCACTTCTCTCTCACCGACGGTCTGCAAACTATAAACGCGACATATAACGGATTGGTGCCCGATCTGTTCTTCAACGAGCACTCCGAGATACTAATCGAGGGGACTTACGACTCTGGTGGCCTCTTCGATGCTCAGGCCATCATCGTCAAATGCCCCTCAAAGTATCAGCCTGTTGAAGAAACTGCTTGATCCCTGTGGTAGGGCATCGGGTGATGGGCATTTAGTCAAGGCAACGCCTCTTCATCAAACGAACACCAGATGGTCGTTAGTATCAAGGAACGTCTATAGGTAAGTGGATGCCCTCTGTCTACGCTTAGGCAATCCCCGGTTTTTCCAACAGGAAAACTTATCTATGATCGAGGGATGTCTAGGGCGTCACTACCATGAAATGCGAGATCGATCACGGGGCAAGAATGAATGATTGGCCGTTAACTACTGGCGTCGGTCTTGTTGACCTCTCCCCGGGGAACTCCTTTATTAGGCGTTGTCTCAACTCCTCGGGGTGTTCTGGGACGGCGAGTGTTAAGGGTCTGGATGGTGGCTCGCAGGCCAGACACAAAGGCCCCACACCCACTACATCGCTCAACATGATAGTTGAACTGCCACAGTTCTTTAGCTCCAACCTCGCAAACAGCTGGAAGATTAGGTCAAGTCTTCCCGATAGAGTGGAGTTCGGCTGCGTCTTTACCGCGCCGCAGAGTGGCTGAAACCCCACGAATGAGAGAAAAGAGCGATCCTTAGCACGAGGGTCGCTCTTTTCTCAAAGCCGGTCTTGGAGAGTATGCTAGATCTTATAGGTTGCTAGCTGCTGCTCGAGAGTTCTTGTGTTGGCCTTTTGACTCATCGCCTCCGTACGCCGTTCCATGGGCTCGGAGTCCTCACGCTGGTATATAATGCCCAGAGGAACGCCTCTCTGTTGAAGTAGGCCATAAGCGGCTTGCCGGTCGGTGATATCGTGGTCCTCGGGGATGTCCCAAGCGACAGATTCAATGCCCTTCTTCACGTTTCCCTTTAGAGTATCGTAGGTGTCGTTATAGGTGGTGCAGGGGGATTGTACGTGAACGACGGAGAATCCAGGGTGCTTCATCCCTTCATTTATCAGGCTTGCGAGTTCCCTAGTCTTGCTGGAGAAGCCAGAAGCCACAAAGCTGACGCCCAGTGTCAGATACAGCTCTAGGGGGTTAATGGCGTTCTCCAGCTTTCCGTAGGGCGTTGTAGGCGTAATCACGCCTAGCTCAGTAGTAGGTGAGCTCTGTCCCTTGGTCAACCCGTAAACCCCGTTATCCATGACAATGGCGGTCACGTTCAGGTTCCTCTGAGCTTGGGGGGATATGTGCTCCCCGCCGATGCTCAAGAAATCGCCGTCTCCGGACACTGCGACTACATTCAATTCTGGATTGGCCATCTTGACGCCAAAAGCGAATGGCAGTGTTCTGCCGTGAAGGCCGTGGATGCCAAAGGGCTGATCACCATCCAGAAGGTGTACCAGATTCCCGGAGCAACCGATGCCTGCCACCACCACCGTATTGGCCATTGGCAACTCCAACTCTATGTTGCGTTTCTCTACCCCTAGCTCCAGCGCTCGTTTGACGCCGAAGTCTCCACAGCCGGGGCACCACTTGAAATCGTACTCGGGATTTTTCTTGCTCATA
>JASLXI010000018.1:271-9151 GCA_030740415.1 Dehalococcoidia bacterium | reverse complement strand
TACCCGTCTATTGTAGCAATCCACTCGGAGATGCTCATCTCAGATCTACTGCGCGCTTCCTAGCCAACCGTGTCTGATTGCAGGCCCTAGACTAACTCCAAGACTCCCCGGCACCTCCCTATGAAGACAGCGTATTCTGGGTCAGCTTTTCCCTCAATAGCATTCCAATCAGACGTTAGTTCGTTTAATCCGCTCAGAACCCGATCCAACCCGCAGACTACCGCAGCAGCAGTCTCCTCGGCGAGCATCTGGAAAAGCTATTCATCCAGGATAAGAAAGAGGATTTGGTAGAATTGGAAGAGGAAGACGAGGAACCAGATTATATTAGTAAGGACAGGCTGGGGGTTTAAGAGTTGTAGAGAACATATTTAAGCCATGTTGGATAAATGAGAGAGACGGGAGTAGAGATTGGTAGGCGTTGGGAGAGGTGTGAGGGTGGGAGCGCCACACACCAGGGGCATCAAAAGAAAAGGCTCACAAGAGCCCCACGAAGAGCTTTTGCAGCGCCAACCCCCAAACAAGTTCATCGACTATCCTATGCGTGAACCAGGTCAGGACTCTTGATTCTCCTCCAGTCGTCGGATTTCCTTCTCCACTTCTTGCAACCGGAGGTAGTCTTCTTCGTGTAGCCTGTAGCAACGCTCCAGGTAGAGCTGGGCTAGGATGGCGGCCGATGCGGCAGGCATCTCCGTAGTTTGAATGAGCCTTGATATCCAATAATGCTCTGGTAGATACCTAGCCAAGGTCGATATCTCGTCCTCGGTCTCCTTCATCAGGCTTTGGTCTGAACCCTCGGTGGCGAAGCGTAGTTTTCCCACTAACTTGGCAAGCTCACTAAGCTTGTCTTGTTCACCCATCAGCTCGTAGAGGAGTTCGTTAACGGTGGCGGGCGCTTCGATGGGAACACTTGTCTCCAGGGACTGCTCCCACAGGCGTGAATACTCCTGCTGCACCTCGCTCACCAACTGAATCAGCTCCATAGGATCGTTGGGGTCGCCGGTGCCGCCATCGATAAGGTCGTCGTCCCTGGTTTCCGCCAGGTGTCTAAGCCGCTCTAGGCTCTCGAATTTCTCCGGCAGAGGCGGAAAGGCAAAGCCAGAGAGATCTTGTGAAGCCATACCCTGCATTTGGTTGGCAAACATAGGGGGGATGTACTTGGACACGTCCACCTTGATAGGCAGCGCAATTATGTAGGAAGCCAGCACAGACTCAGGGTCATACTTCTCACGGAAGTACGCCAGGGCATGCCCTTTAGGAGTCTCCTTTGCTCCACGCTCGAAGTACAGGTCCAAAATAGCGTCTCCGCTCAAATAGTTCATACCATTATACTACGAAAACAGGGCTTGCCGCCTCGGCACGCTCACGGTAGGCTCGGCAGTGCACTCATACTACCGACGTATGACAGGGTCAGTATCCTTCAGTACCCTCTACTACGCACTGGCGCAGCCCAGGTATGCAGAGCCGTTTATGTGATATGCTAGAATGGGGTGGGCGCAAAGAGGGCCCGTCACAAGCTAGACCATCTTTTTTGGCATCGCCGCAGAGATCATTGTCAAAGGGAAGCGCATTAGTTGATACTTGCGGGTGCCGATAGCAACTACGAAACTGATGGGCCATAAAGTGCAAAATGCAAGGAGGACTTAGACAAGATGCAGCAATTCACCGAACCCAAAGAGCGCCTACTGCTGGGGCCTGGCCCTAGCAACGTCAGTCCCAGGGTCATTAGAGCAATGACCCTTCCCTTAATGGGCTATTTGGATCCAACGTTCCTCAAAGTGATGGACGAGGTAACCGAATTGCTACGTCAGGTCTTCCGCACGTCCAACGAGTTCACCCTGGCCGTCTCCGGAACGGGCACATCCGGGATGGAATCAGCCCTGGTCAACATGCTGGAGCCAGGCGACACCGCGGTGGTCGGTACACACGGTCTCTTCGGACAGCGGTTAGCCGACATAGCTGCACGATGTGGTGCTAGGGTGGTCACCGTAGCCGCGGAGTGGGGCCAGACCTTGAATCCGGCCGCGGTAGAACAGGCGATGAAAGATGAAGGGCAGGTCAAGCTCCTTGCCGTAGTCCACGTCGAGACCTCAACAGGGGTCGTTCAGCCCCTGGCTCCCCTGGCAGAGATAGCCCACGGCAACAACGCCCTCTTCCTGGTGGACGCCGTCACCTCCCTGGGTGGCGTAGACCTCAGAGTTGATGAATGGGGTGTGGACATCTGCTACAGCGCTACCCAGAAGTGCGTTGGCTCACCCCCCGGGCTCTCACCTATCACCCTCAGCCCCTGGGCCGTGGACGTCCTCAGACAGCGTCAGAGTCCTGTCCAGAGCTTCTACCTAGACCTCCTGCAGCTTGAGAGGTATTGGATTACCGATCGGGCATACCATCACACGGCATCCATGTCTATGATTTACGCCCTGAGAGAGGCCCTTATCATGGCTATGGAGGAGGGTCTGGAGGCACGGTACGAGAGGCATCAGCGAAACGCGGACGCCCTGAAAGCCGGGCTCGCCGTCCTGGGTATGAAAGCTTTGGCTCCACAGGGGTTCCAGGCCAATCCCCTAACCGCGGCCCTGGTCCCAGAGGCAATAGACGAAGCAAGGGTGCGTCGCAGCCTGTTGGGTGAGTACGGCATAGAGATAGGTGGGGGGTTTGGGCCTCTTGCAGGGAAGATCTGGCGCATTGGTCTCATGGGGGAATCATCCCACGGCAGCCACGTCCTAACCCTGCTCCACGCCCTGGAGACCCTTTTGTCCAGGGAAGGTCAAGAGATAGCCCCTGGGTCGAGTATTGCCGCGGCACACCAGGTATTGGCTGCGGAATAGGCACTGGCATCGGGTGCAGACGGGTATCTCATCAAGCCATTCAGTCCACCAGCCCTACTGCAGAAGCTGGAGGAATCCCTCACACTAGGTTAGCCGACAGGTGTTGAGAACTAATAACGGGAAAGCGGGCTCCCCCGCTTTCCCGTTATGTTTCCTACGCTAAAAGGCTAAGTATGGTCTAGGTGCCTCGCAAACGTGGGTCCAGTACGTCCCGCAGAGCGTCGCCAAAGAGGTTGAACCCGTAAACTGCCAAGGAAATGGCAATGCCCGGCCATATAGCCATCTGCGGCGCAAGTGCAAAGTACTCTCTACCCCTCTGGGAAAGCATGCCTCCCCACGTGGGCGTAGTCGGTGGTACTCCCATACCAAGGAAGCTCAGGGAGGCCTCCGAGATGATTGCAGTGCCCAAGCCTGCACTAGCAATGATGAGCCAGGGGGCAATGCACTGTGGCATGATGTGCTGTGCCATGATTCGTATGTCACCCGCACCAATGGACCGAGCCGCCAAGGCAAACTCGGACTCTTTCACAGCCATAGCCTGTGACCTCACTATGCGGTTAGCCCTGGGTATCTGCACTACTCCTATAGCCAAGACAACGTTGTTCACCGACCCTCCCAAGGCTGCCATAATAGCCAAGGCTAGAATCAGGGTAGGAATGGACATAAGAGCGTCCATAATCCTCTGAATGGTTATGTCCGTTTTACCGCCGTAATAGGCGCTCACCAAACCCAGAATTCCTCCACTGCCAGACCCGAAGGCGACGGACAGGATTCCAACGTAGAGTGATATTCGGGCGCCATTCACTATCTGCGCCCAAAGATCCTGGCCCAAGTCATTGGTGCCGAGCCAGTACTTCATCGAGGACCCCTGGAAGTTATCGCTCAGATTCCACGCCGTTGCATCACCAGCGATGACGGGAGCCGAAAGGGCCAAAAGAACCATTGCCAGGATGATAATGGCTCCAGCAGCTCCTAGAGGCTTTCGGCGCATGAAGGTGACAGTCCCCTTCCACATTCGCGCTGGTGTTGAGCCGCGTTCCGCTCGCCTCCCTGTAATCTCGAGCCCTTCTTGTGCTGCCATAATAGCCTCCTTGCCTAGAACTCTAGGCAAATATCGATAATCTTCTAGTCAAACCTGACCCGTGGGTCAAGCCAGCCGTAGCTTAGGTCCACCAACAGATTGGTTACTACGATCCAACTAGCGAAGAAGAGAACTAGAGTCTGCACCACCGGGTAGTCCCATCGGCTTAGACTGTAAATCAGGAACGACCCCATGCCCGGTAGGAGGAAGATGGACTCCATAATAACGGACCCACCTACGGTCAGCGCAACGGTAATGCCGATGATGGTGACCACTGGCAACAGAGCGTTCTTCATAGCATGGCGGTAAACCACCACAAAGTACCGCAAGCCCTTAGCATGGGCTGTCCTTATGTAGTCCTGGCGCAGGACCTCAAGCATAGTGGAACGCATCATCCTGGCCTTGGTGGCCTGGGAGACCCAGCCGAGCGCCATCGCCGGCCAGAGAAACATGATTAGGTTTCCACGGGGGTCTGCAAGGAAGGAGACATACTCCAGCCGCGGGCTCCAGTTAAAGTACAACGTTCCCCCCAGAATAATCATGGTGCCTGTCCAGAAACTAGGAATGGACAGACCGCCCAGGGAAACAATACGGAGAAGGTAGTCCATCCACGAGTCCTGCTTTAGGGCCATCATTATTCCCACGGGGATCCCAAACACGACCGCTATGGTTACGGTCATTATGGCGAGCTGGAGGGTTACGAGGGACGTCCCCCAATTCAAGGTGACGAAGTCCCTCATGAAGACAAGGTATTGTATGTGCAGCGGACGGTTGAGTCCAAGTTGCTCACGCAACAGTTCTTCCGTCTCTTGTGAATAAAATGCATCCTCACCACCTAGAATGACGTCCACTACGTCCCCTGGAGCAATTCGCAGGATGACAAAGACGATCACCGACACTAGCAGTGCGGTAAGTCCCCCCAGAAAAAGCCGCCTCAGCGTGTACTGTATCATGGCTCCTCCTAGCCTTTACTAATCTGCCAGCGCATGCCCCTGAACAGGACTTCTCTCTCCCCATCGCCAAAGCCACAGATTACCATGGACAATACCATTATTGGTTACCCTTGTCAATGAACTCACACCCGACACCCGGGCAATGCCCTAGACCCTTTGGGGCGCTAGGTCATATCACCGGTATGCATAGCCTCGATACGTAATTCTCTTCCTGACATAGTAAATAAAATGGAAGCGCCCTCGAATGAGGGCGCTTCCATTACGTTCGCTCTATTGGTCTCGGATTACTCCGCCAACCACAGTCGATCGTGGAGCCGCTGCTGTGAGTATGTGCCCAGGTTGTAGTAGCGGTTTCCCTTTAGTTCCCATCGATTGGGCCACGCCACGTTCATGACACCCAACTGATAAGCGGTGGTCCGCTCATTGACCATGTACTCTTCCAACTCGAGAGCCAGTACTCTCCGTCGGTCCTGGTCAAGGCTCGTGTCCAACTCGTCTATCATACCGTTTATCCTATCCAACTCTTCGTCCGGCGCACGCCCATCACCCTTCCAGCCTGTGACGTCGCACTCTGGGCTGGTTGTCAGCGAGGTGTGCATGCCCCAGAAGGCGTCAGCGGGGTCTGAAGCGTAGGTCTGCCTATTCGGGCTGGGGTTGGCCTCGGCCCTTATCGTGTAGAGGCAGTCGGTGCTGATGTTGCCGTAGGTGTCCACATACTTCACGTCAAACTGCCAGTCGAGATGCTTATTCATCTGGTCTATCAACCAGAGGCTGACCTCACGACGGCTGAGAAGCTGAATCACGTACTGGTCGGTCTTGGGCCGGTTGCCCTCTCCAAATACGTCATCTAGCATCTGGTTGGCCGTTGCTATGTCCGCATCCTTGGTGGCAGGATCCCACCCGGGCAACTTCATGAAGTCCTCGGCGGGCTTGCCCCATCCGCTGTCTATGTGCAGGAAGTAAGCAGGGTTCGACATTTTCACGTCGCCTACCGTGCTGAACACATCCCAGTCACCTCTATCCAGGAACAATTGGACCGCCCAGCGTACCTCCCACTTATCAAAAGGAGGCCTCAGGGGGTTCACCCTGATACCGGAGATGTGGTTGTACCGTACTATCTGCTGCTCAATGAGGTCAGCGTAGTCCGTCTGCACCTGAGCAACTTGCGCCTTGGTTATTCCACTACTGCCATGACCTGCCTGGTGAATCTTACCTGTCACCAGAGCAGCAAACTTGGTGTTGTAGTCCTGGATGGCGAAGTGATCAAACCCGTCTGCAAAAGGTGCTCCCTCGATGAAGTAGTTGGTGTTCTTTCGAACCTTCATCACCGTCTGGGAGTCCGCAGAGACTGGGTACTGTGGTCCCGTACCCATGTTGATCAGGTAACCTTCAGGAACCGCTGTAGACTGTACGCCGGGATACTCGGCATCCATCCACTCACGATATTCCTTGTCCCATACCGCTATTCCTGATCCCAGCCACTGAAGTGTGGCATTGCGGAAGTGGGAGAACTTCAGAACCACGGTCTTACCTGAAGCTCCGTCGGGGCAGAGAACATCGTCTAGGTGGCCCATGTAGGCCTGCCCCGACCTTATGTACGAGGCCCTGGTCTCAGGAGGAGGATTTGCATGCCACTCGTGGCTGGCTTTGATATCCTCACACGCCAACTCAGTGCCAAATCCAGGGGCACCCTGGTCAACCGCCCAGCCCTCAGACTGGAACTGTACGTTGTCACGCAGCACAAAACTGTACTCGAGACCGTCTGCGGACACCTCAAAGCTCTCGCACAGGTCACATATCGGAGCATCCCTAATAGTCTTCCATGGGTCCATCATCAGCAGGCTGTTGTGCGCCGCGAACTGCCATCGGCTGAACGCACTATAACCCAATGTAGTCTGGTACCTAGAGGCAGGCCGTGGGTCAGCCGTCTTGATGATTCCACCGTACTGGGGCTCTCCCCATTCCGCTTTGTAGCCGGGGTGGGTCGTCAGATAGTTGATCCAGTCATCCCTATAATCTGCTGCCACAACAGGCACTGCGGTCGCAGTCGCCGCTACCTTTGCTGTCGCCGTAGGCTGCTTCGCTCCAGGCGCCAACGTGGCCTCAGGGGCTGCCGTAGCCTCAGGGGCTGCCGTAGCCTCAGGGGGAGTTGTAGCCTCAGGGGGAGTTGTAGCCGTCGGTTTAGGAGCCGAAGTCGCAGTCGGTGGGCTTGTTGGCGTTGCCGCATCCCCTCCGCACGCAAGTGCAACCACCGCGATGGTGGCCGCTAGTACCGCTAGCATGGGCCTAAATGGATGTGCGAGACGTAATCTCATATCTCCTCCTCAGAGAATATTGTTGGCAACAATATCATAGGGATTTATTGTTGTCAATAGATCTACCAGTATGAAGTCGACAATTTTCTACCGATGGAAATTCTCGATAAATAACCCTTATAACATGTCCGATTGCGCGGACGTAAAATCGAGTGAAGCCGCACCTCATGTTGCCCGCATTCAGGGGTTATGCTAGGATGTGGAGGGTTTCGGAGCAAGTTCATTAGTCCACGCACGGCGCATTCGTCTAGTGGACCAGGACGCCGCCCTCTCAAGGCGGAGATCACGGGTTCGAACCCCGTATGCGCCACCAGACATAACTGTTCCACACCAGAAGGTTGAGACTTTCTTTGGGGTCTCTATTGCTCATTTCTCCCAAGAAAAGAGGAGTAAATGATGGGATATGGAAGGTTTGTTTGCAAGTCCATTGGATGCTTTTCTAGCAAATCCGTAATCGCGTCCTCGCTGCTGGCCTGTTAGCCCAGTACCCCTAGGCAATTTCGTTGCCATTTGCGGACCCATCTATCAGCTGTGGCCCAGTTATGACCATCCCCACTCGTTCGATCCACCTTCAGACGAAAGGGCCGGGATGGGGCCGTATCCAGGCCCCAGAGAATCCCTCAAGATTATTGCCGACTGCGCCGAAGTGGCTCGTGCCCACATCAGTGGACCACTCCTAGGGTATCGGAACGGATATCGGCTCTGGAATTAATGCCGTCGGCGGCCATGGTGTCGGCGTTGGAGGTGCCACCGGAGTAGGCGTGGGTAGGTTAGTTGCTTCTGGCTTCGAAGGTTCTTTCGTAGAGGAAGACTCAACTTCCACCTGAGCGGCCACTGTGTTCTCGGGGATCGAGGTGTCAGTAATCTGAGCATCCCCGCGACAAGCTACCAGCAACAACGTAAACGCTACAGGCAGAAGGAACGATATTGTGAGCCTGAGATTAATCTCTCTACCCTGCCGTTGTACCTAGTCCCCCATAGTACTCCTGGCCTTCTGTCCAGCATTGTAACCCGTCTCAGGGGTATGCGGCGGGCCGGGGCAGTTCCTTCTTACTTAGTGCACAATAGTCTTACTACGTACAGGTACAGGGGGTGCTTTCAATCTCCAGAACATTATTGTTGCGGCTACGTAGGTGACGGATATGGCCACAAAAGCTACTTTGTAGTCGCCAGTCAGGTCGAACACAATGCCTGCGCCTAAAGGTCCTGCAGTAGACATTAGGCTTTGCATCAGTGTAACACCTCCCCTCAGGGTTCCAAAGCTCTTGCGGCCAAAAAATTGACCCACTAAAGCCCAGGTTACAGAATTGCAGGCTTGAGCACCAGCAAACAAGAAAGCAAAAGCGACCCCTGTAAGCAAACCGCTCGGACCAATCAATATAACTAACCCAGCTGCCAGACCAGAGAGCATCGACAGAGATGAAGTCCTTGTTCTGGACCATTTGTCGGATATGACTCCGGCACCGATAATCGCTGGGAGACGAACTAGCGAAAGTAAGGATACTAAGATTGCAGCAACACCTTCGCTGTTGCCCCTAGAGACAAGCATTGGTACCATGTGCACCATCAAGGCTGACTGGGCCATGAGACGCAAGCCGATTGACAAAGAGAGTAGCCAGTGGCCCTAGTTTCACCCCTACATGTAACCCTTGCCTTTGCCTGGAAAGTGATTAGAATTATGAGGAAAATGGTCGAACAAAAAGAAA
>JASLXI010000018.1:0-261 GCA_030740415.1 Dehalococcoidia bacterium | reverse complement strand
CTGGTTCCTCTTCTTGCAGTGCTTCATTTCCCTTAGGAACGCGTATTAAGAGGCTTAAGGGTATACCTATTACAAGAATCAAAACACCTGATGTCATTGCAGCAGTTCGCCATCCAAAGCTAAGGATAAGCCATGCTATTAACGGGGTAATGAGAACACCCCCCACTGCTGAGCCTACCGTTGCCAGAGACATGGCTGTGCCAAGGCGTCTTTTAAACCAGTGGTTTATGGATGCCGTTATGCCATGGAAAGGTGTGGAGA
>JASLXI010000189.1 GCA_030740415.1 Dehalococcoidia bacterium | reverse complement strand
GCGATCCTTAATCAGAAGAGTTTCCAGCCCATATATATGGCCGAAGTGGAAGATGGCATTCCTGACCAGGCATGCCCTAGCCTGACTCCGTTGGGAGGTTCTTCTGTATCCAGGCCGGGACACCTTCCTCTATATTGAAAAGGCGGTCCGTGTCAAGGTTCATGGCCGCAGCCATCTCACATGCCAGGCCGCTTCGCACGCCCATAGCACATATGAACAGCAGGTCCTTCTCGGCGGGCAACTCTTCAATGCGAGCCAGCACATCGTCGACAGGGATGTGGATTGCTCCCGTCACATGGCCAGATGCCCATTCGTCGGACTGGCGTACGTCAATGACAACGGCGTTGCCACTATCTATCATCGCCTTGGCCTCATCCAGGCTTATACGCCAGTATGGTTCTCCGGAATCCTGTCTTGCCATACCAATGAACCTCCAGTTTCTTCAATCATAGTAAGTACTTGTCTACCAGTAGGGCAAGGCGCTTCCGGGCTTCCGGTGGAATCACTTCTCCTGCCGTTATGATGGTGTTCTCCAAGGAAGAACCGCAAGAACAACTCCGCTGCTCGGACAACCTTGGAATCACGTCACCAAGTATCGCTTTGGAGAGGGCGATGTTCTTGTTCAGATTCCCGACCACCATCTCCACCGTCACCGGAACTTCGCTCTCTTGCCAACAGTCGTAGTCCGTCGAGCACGCCAGTATAGAGTAGCATATCTCTGCCTCTCTGGCGAGCTTGGCTTCAGGCAGCGCAGTCATACCTATGACGTCAGCGCCCCAAGAGCGGTACAGATGCGACTCCGCTTTAGTGGAGAACTGGGGTCCTTCCATGACAACATAGGTCCCTTGAGAATGCACCCTGGCTCCCATTTTCTCCGCCCCACTGTGGAGTATCTCTGTCATATACGGGCAAAAAGGCTCGGCAAAGCCGACGTGGGCCACTATACCATCACCAAAGAAGGTGCTCGCACGACTCCTGGTCCTGTCGATGATCTGGTCTGGTATGACCATATCTAGGGGACGTATGTCCTCCCTGAGGCTACCCACCGCGCTCACGGATATTATCCTCTGAACGCCCAGGGCTTTGAGGGCGTATATGTTGGCTCTAGCTGGTATTTCTGAGGGTGAAAAGCGATGCCCCTTGCCGTGGCGGGGAAGAAAGGACACGCCTACTCCATCAAGGGTGCCGGTGACTATGGCGTCACTTGGTTTGCCAAAGGGCGTATCAGGGAAGATCTCCTCCGCGCTTTGGAGGCCATCCATTTGGTAGAGTCCTGTGCCGCCTATGACTCCAATACGGGCTTCAGACACTGCTCGCCAGCTTTCTCAAGGTCTCACCGTAGGGAGCTTCAGCGATGCCCCTGTCGGTTATGATGGCCTTGATGTATTTGCTAGGGGTCACATCGAAAGCTAGGTTCAGAACAGTAGTGTCCTTTAGGGCAGTCTGTACGCCCCTGATACGCGTTACTTCTTCTGCCGGACGCTCTTCTATGGGTATATTCTCGCCTGAAGCGGTGCTCATATCGACGGTGCTAAATGGGGCCACGACGTAGAAGGGTATACCGTGCTCATGGGCCAAGATGGCCAGAGAACAGGTCCCGATCTTGTTTGCCACGTCGCCGTTCGCAGTGATTCTGTCAGCGCCGACAATGGCATCCTGCACCTTGCCACGGCTCATGAGGTAGCCCGCGGCAGAATCGACGATAAGGGTTGTTGGAATGCCGAGTTGATCCAACTCCCAGGTTGTGAGCCGCGCTCCCTGAAGCCAGGGCCGGGTCTCGGTAGCCAGAACACTCTTTATCCTGCCCTCCTCCCAAGCACGACGAATGACACCCAGGGCAGTGCCGTATCCGCCAGTGGCCAGGGCACCGGTGTTGCAGTGGGTTAGTACGGAGGAACCAGGCCTAATAAGAGAGGCACCCAGCTCGGCCATCCTCAGGTCGGATTCTTGGGTCTCACGATGGACTTTTTGGGCCTCTACTAATAGGGAGGCTTCCATGTCATCGTTCGTTCCTACCATCTCCGCGGCGTTCATCATCCTCTCCAAAGCCCATCGGAGGTTGACTCCAGTTGGCCTAGAAGCAGCCAGTTCCTGAAAAGCCGTCCGCAGGCCGGTCATTGTGGATTTCTTGTCCATCCCCCTCATTTCAGCCGCGGCCAAGAGCATCCCGTAGGCGGCGGCCACCCCTATGGCGGGTGCGCCCCGAACCCGCATCTCCTGTATGGCAAGGGCGGCATCTTGGGCCGTTTTGATTTCCAGGAATGTCTCCTCCCAGGGCAGACGAGTCTGGTCCAAGAGCTTGAGACATCCATCAACCCACTCAATGGGCTTATAGGAGGTCTGGGCTAGTTGATTCTCGTCGGGATTTAGCTCGAGCAAGATAGTCCTATTATACGGGATGTGCGAGGTTCTTACCTTAACTGGCCAACATCTTCCAGACTGCCTCGCCGGTGAACTCCGGGATGGCGTCTGAGGCGATCCTTCTAGCGCTCTTTGAGTCCATTGCTTGACTGGTTATGCCATTCTCAATTGCACTCTGGTTCAGATAGGAATTGCGGGAAGTGATCATCTTGGGTCTTTTTATCGCTGACTACCAGGCGGGCCACACGTGCAAATCCAGTCCACTTGACAAATTTCTCTTCCCGAGTGCTCCATTCGACCACTTTTACACAAGCAATCCCGGTCTTCTCTAGGAGATCCGTGAACACTGGTCGCAGAGGTCCCAAGAGTCGAAATCACCGACCAAATGCTCCAGCTGCTCTTCGGTAATTGTCTTGGGGTCTTCAACCATGCTCGCAAGAATTCTGGCCCCGTGGATTCCCGACACCCAGAGCTGTTGAACCAGGTGCTCTGTGAGTTTCTCTGGCAATCTTCCTAAGGGTGAGAACGAAGGTACCGTAAG
>JASLXI010000188.1 GCA_030740415.1 Dehalococcoidia bacterium | reverse complement strand
CGTGCGCCACGCTGAAGATTCTACGGAGGGTGACATGCAGACGTCCCTGACCATCAACGGACAGATGGTGAAGACGGAGGAGGGTGGAAGCATCCTTAAGGCAGCGATACAGTCTGGCATTTTCATCCCAGCTCTGTGTGCCCATCCCGATCTGGAGCCTCTGGGGACCTGTGACCTATGCTGGGTGGAGGTGAAAGACTCTCCGAATTTGGTGAGAGCCTGTAATGTACCGGCGCTCGGTGGGATGTCTGTAAACACCGAGTCGGAGACGATTCGTGAGGCGCGGCTAGTGGGTCTAAAGAATATACTCTCCCAGCATCCCAATGCCTGCTTGACCTGCATCCGCAGGCACCGCTGCAAACCGTATGACGTCTGTTTACGGAGCGTGAGTGTTACGGAGCGCTGCGTGACTTGTCCCAAGAACACTCGCTGCGAGCTGCAACTAGTGACTGACTACGTAGACCTGAAGGGAGACGAAGTCCCGGATTATCGATATCGCAACATACCTCTGGAAAGAGACAACCCCTTCTTCGACCGCGACTATAATCTGTGTATTGCCTGTGGGCGATGCGTGGCGGCATGCTCAAAGCTCCGGGGAATCGAGGCACTGGACTGGGTGGATAAAAACGGGTATCGACTGGCTGGGCCAGTCAAAGGAACGTTGAAAGAATCCGGGTGTAAGTTTTGTTTTGCCTGTGTAGAAGTCTGCCCTACGGGAGCGTTGACGGACAACGCGGCCAGGTATGCGGATATCGATGACAGGGAGGCCTACGTGGTACCCTGCACTAATGCCTGTCCAGCTCATATCGATATACCCCGCTACGCGTACTACATTGGCCAGGGCAAGCCAGGCGAGTCTACAGCGGTGATTAGGGAAAAGGTGCCCTTCCCTGGCTCCTTGGGTAGGGTGTGCATTCACCCCTGTGAACAGGCATGCCGCCGCGACGAGCTGAACCAGCCCGTCTGTATCAAGTTCCTCAAACGTTTTGCCGATGACCATGATTCCGGATTGTGGCGGGAACGCTCTTTCCATCTTCCATCCACGGGCAAGAGAGTTGCAGTGGTGGGTTCGGGGCCGGCGGGGCTGACTGCGGCGTACTACCTGGCTAAGCTGGGACATAGTGCGACTGTGTTTGAAACCCTGCCCGAGTTGGGAGGCATGATGCGGGTAGGAATCCCGGCGTATCGTCTGCCCAGGGAGGTACTGAACAGAGAAATCGGTGAGATCAAGAACGTTGGAGTGGAGATGAAGACCAATACTCGAATCGAGTCTCTGGATGAGCTATTCGAACAGGGTTATGATGCCGTTTTCCTTGGTTTGGGCGCCCATGGAGCAATGAAGATGGGAGTCGAAGGTGAGGACGCTCCGGGTGTTCTGGAGGGCGTGACCTTCCTGAGACGGGTGAACTTGAGCGAGAAGGTTGAAACAGGGAAGAAGGTTGTTATAATCGGCGGCGGCAACGTAGCTATAGATTGTGCCCGGGCCTCTTTGCGTGCAGGAGCCGGGGACGTGATTATTATCTATCGGCGCACTAGGGCGGAGATGCCGGCTGCGGACGAAGAGATCGAAGAAGTCCTGCATGAGGGGGTGAAGATAGTCTACCTGACTGCCCCCAGCAGGATGAGCACCGGGAACGGCAAGGTGTTGCTGGAGTGCATCAGAATGGAACTGGGTGAGCCCGACGCCAGCGGCAGGCGCCGGCCGGTGGCAGTTAAGGGGTCAGAATTCACTGAGGAGTATGACTCCGTCATTGCGGCCATCGGCCAGGTGCCTGAAGTGCCCGCAGCATACGGAGTGAAGACTGGCAGAGGCAACACCATCCAGGCGGACCGAAGTCTGGCCACATCTCGAGAGGGAGTGTTCGCCGGAGGTGATGTCCAGATTGGCCCTGCCTCCGTTATTGAGGCCATCGCGGCGGGGCGCACCGCAGCCAGTGCCATCGACAGATACTTGGGTGGCAAGGGGGAAATCGACGAAGTGCTGGTCGTGCCTGAGGAGTTCCCGGCATGGTTTGGGCGTGACGAAGGCTATGCCTTCTGGGAAGCTCCCAAGATGCCAGTCATCCCCAAAGATGAACGAAGTGGATACAAAGAAGTGGAGATGGGATATCCTGAAGACGTTGCCGTGCAGGCAGCTAAGCGCTGCTTGCGTTGTGATGCCAGGTTGAAAGTCAGTTGCATGCCCTTGCCTGCGCCCAGAGTGCCTGCTGAAGTGTAGCTAGAAGGCCACAGGTCCGGATCTGTCGATTGTCACCTCTGATTGCTATTCTGCTTCCCAAGCAGGATAGCATCGACTCGCATCCCATCAACCCACTCCATGTTCACTTCCGCACTTGCAGCACCAGCGAGGGGATCAAGTGAATTGCCTCGTAATTTGCCGATAATCCTGACGCCTTGGGCGCTACTGGCGTGGGAGCAGGTTATTGACATCTGGGATATGGGCCCGATGTTACTTGTTATGATTTTCATCTATCTCCAGAGCAGAATCAACGAAGGGTGGCAACAAGCCCCTTTGTCAGTCGATTATCTCTCCTCGAAGTATGCCAGTATGCTCATCTCCATTCGTACCCCATCGAACCAACCTTGCTTGGCTACGATCTTGCCGTCCTTTCCTATTAAGTAGGCTATGTTTGGAGCCGGGCCATAGGTGCACCAGACCGGATTGTCAATCTCATCCACGAGTACAACAGTATCAATCTCTTGATCTAAAATGGTCTTTCGGGCCAACTTCAGACGTTCTTCATATATCTTCGGCTGGTTGATTGGGTTTCCCTTTTCGTCAACACTGTAGGCGGCTGGCCACGAGGAGTCAGCAGCGTGAGCTTCAACGGTATAGAGGATGATGATATGTGCTCTATCGCTGTATTTGGCATATAAGTCATTGATGTCGGCGCACGACCGTCTGAAGG
>JASLXI010000187.1 GCA_030740415.1 Dehalococcoidia bacterium | reverse complement strand
GATCAGCATCACCGCCTCTGCTGGAGCCTTCGTGTTTTACCAGCGCGGGTACGTGGAACCCCTCATAGTGGCGCCGGTGCTGATTGGAGCTCTACTAGGCGCCCAAGTGGGGGCACAGGTGATGAGGCGGACTCCGGGATACAGGATCAGAATGACCTTCTCCGGAGTTTTATTCGTGGGGGCGGTGGTCATGTCGCTCCGGGCTGCGGGGGTGGAGGTTTGAACCAGAAAGAACAGTGGACCGGAGTGGTTGAAAGCAGCGATAGGAAGCTCTATAGCTGGGGCCGGGCTCATTGGCTCATTCGTCCTCTTCGTCACCGGATTCGCCTGGCTGGGTTTCAGCGATGGACCAACGGACGGAGCCGTGACATTCGGCGATATCCTGCCGTCCTTGAAGGCAGGGGACTTGGCAGCTCTGGTATCCCTTGGAATTTTGACCCTCCTGCTCACCCCAGTGGCGGCGTTGGCCTTGAGCACTCTGGCGTTCAGCCTGAGAAAGGAGCCGCTGTACGTCGGTATCTCCCTGGCCGTAATCGCTATACTGACCCTGGGAATACTGCTCGGGCTGTTGTAGCTATGCCGTTCTTAGACGGCAAGCCGGCGAATTCGTTGACTGGCTTGTGGGGGGGTGCTATCATAGCCCCAATATGGCCGCACTGGATGAACTGAGCCGAGAAATCCAGGATTGCCACGAGTGCGAACTCTCGCAGGGCCGTACTCAGGCAGTTCCGGGCGAAGGGGCTGATAACCCTGCCATCTTTTTCTTGGGTGAAGCGCCGGGTTGGCACGAGGACCAGCAGGGAAGACCCTTCGTTGGTTCTGCTGGTCACTTTCTGGATGAGCTCATCGCCTCTATCGGATACGAGCGCGGGCAAGTGTTCATCACCAACGTGGTCAAGTGTCGCCCGCCCGGCAACCGCGACCCTCTGCCCGTGGAAGTACAGACGTGCCGCAAATGGCTGGATCGTCAGTTCGAGATCATGAAGCCAGAGATAATCGTCACTCTAGGTCGTTATGCTATGGTGAGATACTTCCCCGGCGAGACTATCGGCAATATTCATGGCAAACCCAAGAAATGCGACGGAATACTCTACTTTCCCATGTACCACCCAGCGGCTGCCTTGCACCAGGGAAGCCTGCGCCAAACCATCAAGGACGACATGCTCAAGATACCAGAGCTGTTGGCCCAGGAGGTCAAGCAAGACAATGGCGGCCAACAACGATCCGGTCAACTAGGCATGTTCTAACCTCCAGAAAAGAAGCCCTCGCTAACGAGAGGGCTTAGTCGAGTGACCTCAATGGCAAAACAGAAACTTCGCATCATTCCCTTCGGCGGCCTAGGCGAGATCGGTAAAAACATGCTCGCCTTGGAGATCGGGGACGACATCATCGTCATCGATGCTGGCGTGATGTTTCCTAAGGAGGAGATGTTCGGCATAGACCTGGTCATACCCGACATCAGCTACCTTCTGGAGAGGCGACAGAAAGTGCGGGGCATAATCCTCACTCATGGCCATGAAGATCATATCGGAGCCCTTCCGTACGTCTTGCGTGAGCTCAAAGTGCCGGTCTACGGCACCAAGCTTAGTTTAGGACTGGCATCGCTGAAACTTAAAGAACACCGGCTGAAGGACGTTAAACTGAAGGAGGTGGAGATCGGAAAGACGATTTCCTTGGGAAGGTTTAAGGTGGATTTCTTCTCCGTCTGCCACAGCATTCCGGACGCCGCGGGCCTCATCATCCAGACTCCCTTAGGGGTCGTAGTCCACAGCGGCGATTTCAAGCTAGATCATACCCCGGTAACTGGCCGTCCCAATGATTTGGCCAAGCTAGTCCAAGCGTTACCCCAAGAACCTCTCCTGCTCCTTTCAGATTCCACGTATTCCGAGCGCCCTGGATATACTCCTTCGGAAACGGTAGTTGGGGAAACACTGGACCGCATCTTGGGGGAAGCTTCTGGTAGAGTGATTGTCACCACTTTTTCCTCTCTGATATCCCGTGTCCAGCAGGTCATAGATGCTGCCGTCCACCATGGCCGCCATGTCTGCATCGTGGGCAAAAGCATGACCAACACGGTACGCATGGCCCTAGAATTGGGCTATTTGAAGGCTCCTCCGGGCACTTTGCGGGACCTGGGCCAGATCCGCGGATTGCCCCACAACAAGGTAACGTTGATCACCACCGGCAGTCAGGGAGAGCCAACCTCCGCTCTAGCCCGCATCGCCAACCGCGATCACAAGCAAGTCCGCATAGTGCCAGGCGATACAGTGGTGATGTCGGCCACGCCGGTGCCGGGTAATGAATCCCTGGTCAACAGCACCATAGACAATCTTTTCCGGCAGGGGGCACGGGTCATCTGGGACAGGATAGCCATGGTACACGTCCACGGCCATGGCAGCCAGGAAGAGTTGAAGCTGCTTATCCATCTGGTAGGACCGAAGTATTTCATTCCCATCCACGGCGAATATCGGCATATGCGTCTGCATGCTGACCTAGCTCGGTCTCTTGGAATGCCGGAGAGCAACATCTTCATACTGGATGACGGGGATGTACTGGAGTTGACATCCAAGGCGGGAAGAGTGGTCGACAGCGTACCTGCGGGGCATGTCTACGTGGACGGCCTTAGCGTGGGAGACGTGGGCAGCGTTGTGCTCCGCGACAGGAAACTGCTATCGAAGGACGGTGTCGTGATCGCCATAGTTGCCATGGACATGGCGCGGGGAAAGCTGGTGGGTCGTCCCGACATCGTGTCCCGTGGGTTCGTGGATGAAAGCGAGGCGCGGGATATGCTGGAACAAGCTCGGGATGTGGTAGTGCGAGAGCTGAGCCGGGGGGAGAGCCATCTGGCGGAGTGGGGCTACGTGAGCACCAAGGTCAAGGATACCATGACACGCTATTTCTATGATCAGA
>JASLXI010000186.1 GCA_030740415.1 Dehalococcoidia bacterium | reverse complement strand
CGAGGGTCCCGTTGGGTGCCCTCTCCTCCACTGAGGCAAAGTCACCCACGATAAATGCAAGGAGGTAAGTGGACATCTTGGGGGTTTCTGTGAACCTGACGGCTTTGGTGCCTCTGTCTTGTGGGGTCTCGCTCTCCACCAGAGTGTTGGATATGGCCACCAGGTCCGATGGTATCACCAAAGTCACCTGGAAGGTAGCCTTGACGGCAGGATCGTCCCAGCAGGGAAGGGCGCGGCGGGCGTCCGTTGCCTCGAACTGTGTGGTCGCAAGATACCGCTCCTCGCCCTCGGGGGTTGTGTACTGGCTGCGATAGAACCCCCGGAGCTGGTCGTTCAGTGTGCCGGTGAAGCGGATACGGAGGGCCGCGGTGCCGGCAGGAATGCTCTGCCCGAAGGTGAAGGTAGCGGTCTCCGCTCCCTCGTTCAGTGCGATGTTCTGGGCCGTCAAAGAAGTGCCGTTCTCCAGAGTGATCTGGGCATCGGCGATCTCCAGATCGATGGCGTTGACGGCTATGCGGTTCGTAGGCTCTGTCACTTGTATGGTTACGGTCTCGTCGCCGCTGAAGGTGAAATCGGTAAGATTGGGTGTAAGCGTAAGGTCGTACTTAGTTGGCAGGACGTTACCGGGCAGTCGATAGGCTGCGGCTGTGGTCATATCTCATCTCCTTCTGCCTGGGTTTGGGTCGGACTAGATTATACGCTACGGGCCCTGTATAAGGGAATGATAGTCTGCATAACCTTGTGGGGCTCGAATCATAATGTCAGAGGTGCGTGGTATTCCTCACAATTGAAAGATTCATGTTCTGTTCCTGCACCGAGTGCGTTCACCATCCACATAGCCTTAAACACTGGTATTCCATGCCAGGAACCTCGCAACGTCACCTTATAGGAATGCCCCACTGTGCGTTCTCCACTCGTTACGTAACCACCAAGATTGTTCTGGGGTGGAGTAAATACTACTGTATCTCTGCCGTCGTGATGTTGTGCGTAATACCAATAGAATCCATGTGCTCTTACCTTGATGCGCTCGTCTGGATGATATCGTGGATCTGGTATTGTCCATTCATCATTTCCATTCAGGTTATCAAGAATCATTGAACAATCTATAATCAGGCCTCGGAGGAACCACTTGTCCCACTTCAATATGCCCCTAGTGCCACAAGCTACAGTTGTATCGGAGGCATAACCAGCAGGGCAAATTCCTATCAAGGGCTTGAGTATCAATCCCTTCCCAGGCCATCCATGATAGATAAGAAGAAGTATCAACCCTCCAAGAATCGATCCTGCTAAGGCTAGAATCATCTCCGCAACATGCTCCTTAAACTACACAAAAGGGCATTTAGTGCGATTGAAGTCAATTGTGATTACAATACGTTGAACGGTCAATGGACGAATCTGCTCTGAATCAAAGTAAACGTATTACCCTTCTCAGGAGAATCAAGTGGTCACTCGCGAAAACCTCTGGCTGGACAGCGATGGAATTCGCCTCGCGGCATCCCTCTTTATGCCCCTGGGCTCTGGACCTCACCCAGGTCTGATTATCTGCCACGGCATGCCCGCAGAACCTCAATCTGGCACCGGCATACCAGCCACCTCTGATGGCGAGTTGGGCTATCCCGCCATGGCCGAGTGGTGTGCCTGGGAAGGGTTTGCCACCGTCATCTTCAACTTCCGAGGCACGGGAGAAAGCGGGGGCAATTTCCACACACTGGGGTGGGCGCGAGACCTGTATGCGGTAGTGTCCTGGCTGCAAGAAAGACCAGAAGTAGATGTGTCCCGCATCCTTTTGCTGGGTTCCAGTCTCGGGGCCGCTGTGGCCATCTATGTTACGGCGCATCGTCAGGACGTGGCGGGCCTTGTGTCCTTCGCCAGCCCCGCGGTCATGGGCACCAGGTCTCAGCCGGCCGAAGCGGTGGAGCGTATGCGAGGGCTGGGAATAATCCGCGACCTGGATTTTCCTCCATCCCTGGAGGAGTGGGCACAGGAGGGTCAGGAATTAAGCCCCGTGGATTGGGTGGGTAAGATAGCTCCCAGGCCACTGCTCCTCCTCCAAGGCGATGCCGACGACACGGTACATCCCGATAACGTTCACGTTCTCTTAGAGCGGGCAGGGGCAGGCAAAGAGCTTCGAATGCTGGCCGGTGTAGGGCACCGCTTCCGCCAGGAGAAGACCGCCATTGCGACGGCTCTAGAGTGGCTCAAGGAGAAATTTCTATCTCCAAATTGACCACCTTCTACCCCTTGACATCCTGTCGATAGTGCAATATGATACTCAACGGCGTTAAGCATATCCTGGTTGGGTATTGCTTAAGGAAAAATCCAAGCCGAATCGAAGCAAATAAGAATAGCGAGATGTGCCATGCATGAAGAGATTTACTGGGAAAACCTGGTGAAACGGAGCCTGTGCCGGTTTTTTCTCCTGGCCGAGTTGGCCAGAGGCCCCGTCCACGGCTACCGCATAAACCAGGCGATTCAAGAGGCATGCCAGGGCTGCTGCGAGCCTACCGAAGCCATGGTCTACTCCACGCTCAAGGAGATGATGGAAGGTGGGTATGTGGAATGTCAGGACGAGACCTACGGCGGACGACAGCGAAGAATGTGCAGCCTGACCCCGGCGGGCCTAGAAGCATTTCAGGCTGCTGGCCGGGTGTGGCAGAAGATGCTGCCAGAGGTCCAGAGGACCGTCGCTCAGGCGCTGGCTCCGACGATTGAGAATTCAGAATTAGTTGCAATCCAATAGAAGAAATACAGGGAGGAAGAGCGATGACTGACGACCAGGCCGAGATCAAGGAATACGTGCGACAGCGTTATGGAGAGCGAGCACGCCAGGCCTCTCAGCTGAAGGTTCTAAACGTGGAAGAGGCCGCGTGCTGTGCCGAAGGTACATGCGAAACGGACATGGATGACTCCC
>JASLXI010000185.1 GCA_030740415.1 Dehalococcoidia bacterium | reverse complement strand
AATGGCAACAGCTACCCATCTGCCAACAGCTTCTTTTCAGGTGGCGCCTAGGGTGTCTTCTCCGGCGTGTGGAGTGAATAGGTGGTGGTCTCATGTGCCATAATTGAACAAACGTCCTAGTGACTCGTTGTCGTACGTCTAAACTGTCTTTCCAAGTAGTCCCACGTTTGCTATACTTTTCACGGCTTGTTAGGGCCGACATGCATTGGAAGGTATGATATGCCTGCTTACGCGATAATTGGAGGCCAGTGGGGCGATGAAGGAAAGGGGAAGGTGGTGGACTTTCTCTCGGAGAAAGCCCACATAATCGCCCGTTTCAACGGTGGGAACAACGCTGGGCATACTGTTATTACAGATGCCGGAGAGTTCAAGTTCCACCTCGTCCCCGTGGGCATCCTGAGACCGGAAAGCACGTGCATCATCGGCAATGGCGTGGTGGTGAACCCGGAATCCTTTCTTGAAGAGGTATCTGGCCTTCGGGCAAGAGCCGTGGATCTGGGCCGCCTGTTCATTAGCGATAAGACCCATGTAATCATGCCGTATCACACAATGCTTGATCGGTTGGAAGAGAGCGTGCGGGTGGAGGGTGGAGGATCCTTGGGTACCACGGGTATGGGAATAGGCCCTGCCTACATGGACAAAGCCGCCAGGATAGGTATTCGCATGATAGACCTGCTGGATGAGAAAGCGCTTCAAACCAGACTCAGCTTCGTAGTGGAGCAGAAGACTGCCCTGATCACAAAGCTCTACGGCGGAGCCCCTCTTTCCCTGGATGAGATCTACGAGAAATGTCGAGAATGGGGAAGAGAGTTGAAGCCCTTCATCAGGCCAGTGGAGCCGATATTACAAGAGGCCTTGGCTGCTGGGCAGCGCATAATCCTGGAGGGCGCACAAGGGGCCATGTTGGATCTGGATCACGGCACATATCCCTATGTCACCTCCTCTTCCTCAACCGTGGGAGGGGCGTGTACCGGCCTTGGCATCAGCCCCACGCATATCAAGGAGATAGCTGGAGTGTACAAGGCCTATACAACTCGGGTTGGGTCTGGCCCACTCCCCACAGAGTTGAATGATGAGACAGGTGAGTTCATTCGGGAGCGGGCCTGGGAATACGGCACAACAACAGGACGCCCTCGCCGGTGTGGCTGGTTTGACGCGGTGGCTGCCAAATACTCAGTGACAATCAACGGAGTAACCTCTGGTATCCTCACCCGGTTGGATGTACTGGACGGCATTTCACCGGTCAGAGTGTGCGTGGCCTATCGCCATAATGGCGAAGTTATCGACGGGTTTCCCACAAGCGCTCCAGTGTTGGAGACGTGCGAGCCGGTGTATGAGGACCTACCGGGATGGGACAAGCCGACCGCCAGTGCACGCAACTGGGTCGATCTTCCGGAGGAGGCGTCAAACTACGTGAAGCGACTTGAACAGCTTATGGGCTGCCCTATTGATATGGTTTCCACCGGTCCGGGCCGTGATGAAGCAATCCTAGTCAGATCCATGTTCTAGAGAGGGGCAATGAAGGGTCTGTTGCATTGCCTCGGCTGCCAGGCATAATGGGACTGAGGAGCATGGTGGGAACGAGCCATTTTATAAGTATTACTAAGTCCTTCTTGCCCTCCCTCAACGGCCCCGGTAAGAAAAAGGTATCCTCGCGCATCAGGGCGTATCCGGTGCTGACATGACCACTCTTTGCCGTATCAACTTACGTTGAGACGATGAAGATATGGCCGTGGGTGCCACATACGAGTTGTCAGGGCGAATGCCACAGGGTCTGTAGGGATCCTTCTTCGTACCCTCGAACCTGCTTCCCCGTGGCTTCCGCTCTGCGACGTGCTTTAAGCCGCTCCTAGTTTGATCCGAAGGACCTTAGCACCCACTCGATTCCATAGAAGCAGGCATAGGCTATGGTTGTGGACTTTACTAGCTTTCCTCCCCACACCGCTATAAGGAATCGCCATATCGGATATTTCAGTGTTCCGGCAGCTATTCCAATCAGATCGAACAGCGGGTTAGGGATTGAGGACGCCACGAGCAGGACTATCCATCCGCGGTGCTGCATCCAACGTTCAATGCGAGGGTACAGACGGTTGCCCTCTGCAAAGCTCCTGCCACTGAATCCTATCAAGTAGCCCAGTAGCTCTCCCAGGGCTTCCGCTACCGATGCAATTAGACCTACCCACAGCGGAAAGAGGCCGAGGCTCGGTCCCGCACATACGGCGGCAATGCCCGGTACGGGGACCATGATAGTGGCACTGCCCACCAAGCTGAGCACGAAGACCCCCACGTACCCAATTGATTTGTAGTGGGGGAGACGGTCATTAAGAAGAACTGCGCAAATGATTAATGCCAGTACGAACGCGATGGCAAGGATCTTGAGAAGTCGCTCGTTCTTCCAAGGCTTGAGGGACGGCACCTCATCTCTATACATTCCTAAACCAGAGTGACCACAGTAATGCTATCAAGGATTGTCTACTCTCCACTCAGAAAATCAAGGATCATCCGGTTAAATTCTACGCTTTTCTCCATCTGGCGCCAGTGGCCGCACTGATCAAAGACGTGAAGTTTCACCCTTGGCGCGTCTCTGGCAGCATTGTAGGCGTGGTGAACGGAAATTATTCGGTCCCGTGTACCCCAAACTATTAGCACGGGGATATCGAGTTTCTTCAGATGCTCCGTCATTATCCATTTCCTGTGCACCCCGCGCAAGCCGACTGCTCCCCGGATCATCTTCAATGCCGCCTGTTTGGCTCTAGGCAGATTCTAGTCCGGTATATCTCCCGCAAGACACCCTCCTGGATAATATTGTGGTCATAGAAGATGTTCTTGAGGGACGTCCTGGTGCCTCGAAGTGATGGGTTATCTAGGATTTCTCTAACCAAGGGCAGGCTCATCAGTCGCACTTGGAATGTCAGCTCTCTGC
>JASLXI010000184.1 GCA_030740415.1 Dehalococcoidia bacterium | reverse complement strand
GGGCTCTGAGGCTGTCCTACGCGCTATTACCGAAAAGACCGTCCTAATAAGCGTGATGCTGGCCAACAATGAGATAGGCACCGTGCAACCAATTGCGGAGATGACTCGGATGGTAAAAGATGTGGCCAAAGAACGGCGCCGGACTATCGTGTTTCACACGGACGCCGTACAGGCGGCGGGATTCTTGGACCTTGATGTTAATGCCCTGGGCGTTGATATGCTCAGTTTGTCTGCTCACAAGTTCTACGGGCCTAAGGGTGTTGGTGTCCTCTACGTGAGGCGGGGCACTCCTTTTATGCCCCAACAGTTGGGTGGTGCCCAGGAAAGACAGAGACGAGCGGGCACTGAGAACATGCCTGGAATAGTCGGAACTTCGGTGGCCCTCAAGCTCGCCGACCAGGAGAGGGTATCCAATAGTGAGCACAGCCTTGGTCTTCGAAACAAACTGCTCAAGGGGGTTCAGGATAGAATACAGGGGGTACGACTCAACGGCCATCCATCCCTTCGGCTTCCCAACAACCTGAACCTCTCCTTTTCAGGTGTTGAAGGTGAACCAATTCTCCTTGGCCTCGATTTTGCGGGAGTGGCCGCTTCTAGTGGCAGCGCCTGCACGTCGGGCTCTTTGGAACCGTCCCATGTGCTGCTGGCCCTGGGACTGTCTGCGGACATGGCTCACGGGAGCCTTCGCCTGACCCTGGGTAGAGACAATACCAAGGAAGATGTGGACTACGTCCTCAAGGTGCTGCCCGAGTTGGTAGGCCGGCTGAGATCCATGCCTAGTCTGTCCCACGTTTCTTCCTAACTACATTACTTCACTATGAAAATGAGCCTCTCCATCAGATGTCTTGCTCTAGTGCTCATACTCTCGTTGGGAGTTGTTGCCGGGTGTATACGCAGTCCCGATAAGGAATACGGAGGCAAGGGTGAAGTACTTTCGGTGGGTGCGTACAAGCCCAGGTTGCTGGACAGGGTCGTCTACACTGTTCAAGACCAGAACTGGGTGATAACTTCCCAAGAAGAGGGTTTCAAGATCGCGGCGGTGAGAGCCAGAGCGGTTAACCTGACGTCGACCCAGGTGAACCTATCGGTTGATGAAGACGCGGCAACGCTCAACGCTAAGGAAGGCGATGAGTTCAAGCTCTTTGAGCCTGGGACCAGAGCCGTGGAGACGACGGAGGAAGCGCCGGAGGATAATCCCTATGGGGCTCACCTTTGGGGCCAGTTCCAACTTTTCAAGGGCTTTGAGATAGCCGGCTGGCTCTTCTTTGAAGTGCCAAAGGACTCGGAGTTCTCTGACATTATCTGGGACGATGTTGAGTTCGTCAGAGTTCCATATCCGGAGTAGAGCGTGCATTCAACGCAGAAGTGCCCTGGTAATGGGCACTTCTGCTGTTCATCTGTCCGCTAGGGGCAAATGGTATAATTAGTCATTATGTGCCGCGCCCGTGGAGGCTGGAAATGCCGGCCTGCGGGGGGTGAAGACCCAATGAATACACTGAAAACAGGTTTTCTGATGATAGTGCTCTCGGTACTGCTCGTCCTGGCGGGCTACTTTATGGGTGGCACGGGCGGGATGTTCATCGCTCTGGTACTGTCTTTGGGAATGAACTTCTTTGCCTACTGGTCTAGCGATAAGCTCGCTTTACGGATGGCCGGCGCTAAGGAGGTCTTCCAAGAGGATGCTCCCGATCTCCACTTCATCGTGGAAGAGCAGGCGAGGTTGAGCAATCTTCCTAAACCCAAGGTCTACGTCATAGAGAACGACTCCCCGAATGCCTTTGCGACTGGAAGAAATCCCAGCCATGCTGCCGTGGCGGCCACCACGGGCATTATGCGAATCTTGAGCAGGGATGAGCTATCAGCCGTGCTGGCCCACGAGATGGCTCACGTTGGTAACAGGGACACTCTCATCATGACGGTGGCTGCGGCTATCGCCGGGGCTATCACCCTTCTTGCCATGATAGCCCGTTGGTCGATGCTATTTGGGGGTCGAAGGAGTGGTGGGGGAATGGTGGGGATTGTAGGGCTTCTAGCAGTGGCGATCCTTCTCCCACTCGCGGCAGTTCTTGTACGAGCGGCCATCTCCCGGTCCCGGGAGTACCAGGCGGATTCCACGGGAGCCAGGAATTGCAGGAGCCCGTGGGCTCTGGCCGACGCGCTGGAGAAGCTCGAGACGGAAGCCCTCCGTAAGCCGATGAAAGTAAACGAGGCTGTCTCTCATCTGTTTATCGTGAACCCCCTAAGTGGCTTCTCCGCCACGATGTTCTCAACGCATCCTCCAATGCAGAAGCGCATCGGCAGGCTCAGGGAGATGCGGAGGTACTAGCAGGGCATGCCACGCACCCACAAACAATACTGCTGAACTGGACCTTGTTAGTTCTTCGGTGGTTGGGCAAGCTTGCTAGAGGAAGGTTTGGAGTAGGATCTGTACCCACACATAGCTAGAATGTTGTAATGACCTGCAGGTAAACTGATCCACCATGAGGACCTTTGGCGGGAGGAAGTTCTCAGTGTTGTCCCTGTCTGTGTTATTCAAGATTCTCCTGAGTTGCTGGCCCTCCGCACCCAGACTAGCACGACCTGTCTCGGTGGAGCGATCACAAGGCCCCAGGACCTATCAGTAGAAGAGCGCATCAGAATCTGCTCAAGGAGATTCCAAGGCTTGGGCTTCGTCCGGTCCGAAACCGTGTTCTTAGTCTGAACACGTCTGGGCAAGGTTCAACAGTTCTCTTTTTCTGGCGGCCTGACCGGGGGTTTCGTTTCTGGTATATAAACCTAGAATCGCTGTTCTGACGAACCACCGATGGCATAGCTAGAGGTGACCATCTCCTGGATATTGTCGTACAGCCCGACTTCAAATGGGAATGGAAGGGCTGGGACGAATTCCACGCTACTTGTAAAGCTGGGATCTTCACTACAGAAGTT
>JASLXI010000183.1 GCA_030740415.1 Dehalococcoidia bacterium | reverse complement strand
GGCAACGCCCCCGGCAATGACTTGCGCCTCAGCGAGGGAAAACTGGGTGCCAGCAGGAACTTTGTAAACAAGGTATGGAACGCAGCCAGATACGTTCTCTCAACCCTTAGCGAACCCTCTACCTCTCTGGACTGGCGAACACCTTCCTTACAACATCGCGAGGACCGGTGGATAGTCAGCCGCCTCAATAGAGTGACGGAGCAGGTGCATCACTTCATGGAGGAGTTTCTGTTCGGAGAGGCGCAGCGGGAGGTTCACGACTTTTTCTGGAATGAGTTCTGTGACTGGTATATAGAGATGGCAAAGCTGAGACTTCGGGCTGGGCAGGAGCCGTCCCCCCTTCCCGTCCTGGTTCACGTGCTGGAAAAGAGCCTCCGCTTAATGCATCCCTTTATTCCCTTTGTAACCGAGGAGATATGGCAGAGCCTCAAGACCAGATTACCTCACACGGAAGATTTGCCCGACTCGATAATCATAGCGCCGTACCCTGCCACGGATGAAAACTCCATAGATGATAACGCAGAGGGGGAAATAGAGCTTCTGACGGAGGTGGTTAGAGCTATCCGAAACGTCAGAGCCGAATTCAAGATACCTCCCAACCAGCCGCTCAGGAGCTTGGTGGAGCTTGCCCCATCGAGTGCAGCTCTGGTAGAACAGGCCCAGGCAATAAAGAGCCTTGCCAGGACGGAGCCTCTTGGGTTCTTGGATGAAGGTATGCCCAGGCCGCCGGCGGATACGACGGTGTCTGCCATTTTACCCGGTGCGACGGTGCTGGTCGCACTTGAGGGCCTGGTCGATACTGCAAAAGAGCGTACCCGCCTGCAGCAGGAACTACAGGACTGCCTGGCTAACATGCAAAGGCTTTCTCAGAGATTGAGCAACGCCGATTTCATCAGCAAGGCTCCGGAAGACGTTGTGGAACGTGAAAGGGAACGCTTGGGACTTCTGGGGGAGCGGCGCGATCGGATTCAGGAGTTCCTGGCCCAGCTTGCCTCTTAGGAATACCCCCGGATCTCGTCAAGTTGTTGGGGTTGTTCTGTGAACTCACCGTCGTTGCTTCTTCTAGGGCCGCCTCTCTAGGTCTCTCATTTTTTGAAGAAACAGGATACCCTTGCGAGTGTCGCTTGCTACACGCTCTCCCTCGCCGTGGATGAGGCGGTGCTTAAATAGCCAGTAGGTGAACTCCTTGGCCTCTGTAACGGTGAAGGAGGATGATTCTGTGTACCCCTTGTCCCTGCGGAACTGCTGGTGAAGCTCTTCCCGTTCCTGCCCGTACACGCGGCGGAAAGCCAAATTTATAATATCAACTGCCGTACGCACTCCCCCACTATAGAGACGCTTCTGCTCCTCCTCTTTAGCTGACTGAATGACGGCCTCTTCCACAACTATTCCATACCAGTAATTGAGATAAGCACTGTACTTTTGAGCCCCTAGCAAGTTCTTGAATTCCTCTTCGGTCAGAGAGCGAGAAACATCTCCTGAAAAGAGCAATTCTCTCTTTTCTTCTTCAGGTACCAGGTCATCCACCTCCGCTAGAAGCCGCTCTGCCAGCAGCAGCCAGTCGAAGGCTTCCCCGTCCAGGAGATATCTGTTGTAGTGATCCTGGTACACCTCCTCAGGGAGGGTCCAGAGAGACATGGACTCAAGCAACGCAGGTACCCATTCCCTTCCCTGGGCCAGAGCATTTCTTAGATGCGTTATGGCCTGAGCGTTGCTAACCTGGTTCTGGTCAGTGGTATGATCGTTCACTGCAGTGGGCCCTCACATTTTCCCGGGGAGAAAGGAGAGAAACTCCCCCACGGGCCGCCTGTTCAGAAGATCGGTGGTGCTGCACCAGCCTCTACGAGCCATTCCACCCCTAGGCGCATGAACCACAAGTGATCTGTGACATTGGAGTCCGGGTTGATAGTCAGAGGCACTCCCAGGTCCCTGGCCTGCATAACGTGGATGTCCTTCAGGTCCAGGCTCTCCGGTCAGGCGTTGGTCTCCACGGCGGATTTGAAGATGGCTTTCCAGGTCCACAGGGTCTCTGTCTCCCAGGAGACGGCAAGTGAGATCGCCGATTATGTCCACAGAGAGGTGGTGCATAACCTTGATTATCCTGTCCGTCATCCTCTGCCACTCCTGTTCCATGGCCGAATGCACCGAGGTTACCACCTCGTCAAGCCGGGCCGGTAGTTCGCCGGAATAGTCCAGTGGGAGCTGTCTGACTGTATGTCCACTTCGGGGCTGGCCAGGGATCTGTTGCCCTTCAGTCTATCGTCCAACGTTCGGATACTATTAATGTGCTTGATTAGGCGTTCCTCGCTAAGGCTGTTGGCAATCCCCTATCCTGCGGAATGATCCGTGATTGCTAATGTACTCATAACCCTTGGCCCCTGCAGCCTCCACCATAGTTTCAAGGGTATCCCGGCGATCGCTCTCGTTGGTGTGGCAATGGATCTCTCCCTCGGTGTTCTCAAGCTCTACAGGGGTTGGTATGGCCGATCGTCAGGCCATACCAACCCCACAAATCCCTTCTCTAAGCTCCGGGGGAATGAACTGTAAGCCCAGTCTCGTCTAGAACGACTTCTCATTGGTGAACTTCTCAATCTGCCCTGCCTACCTAGGCTGCTATACCGTGGCACCGCTTGTACTTCTTACCACTGCCACAAGGGCACTGGTCGTTGCGGCCCACTTTACCACTGCCTGTGGCCTTGGATTGCGCCCGTTTCTCCTGCGCTGCCACCCTGCTGATCGGGGTCTCGATGGCCTGAGGTCTCTGTGCCCTGTGGGTTCTGGGCTGAGACACCAGACCCACGCGAAAGATGGTGTGGACAATGTCGTGTTGTATGCGGTTCAGGAGGTCCTGGAACATCTGGTGCCCTTCCCGTTTGAACATGACAAGGGGGTCACGCTGACCGAAGGCGTGCAGGCCTATCCCTTGACGCAGGTTCTCCATAGAGGTGAGA
>JASLXI010000182.1 GCA_030740415.1 Dehalococcoidia bacterium | reverse complement strand
AACAGCCCTATTAACAGCTTGTACAGGCGACGCAGCCGCAACAACGCCTCCACTCACTTCAACCACTGCACCAATTGTTGCGGCGCCCGCTCCAACGGCTACTGTGCCTCACCTACCGCTACTTTAGAGCCAACAGTCACCACCCACCTAACCGCCCTCTGTTCGGAGCCAGCTTCTTAGAGCGTTTGCTTGCGTCCCAGCAAGGACAACACGCGATACAAGGATGAGTCCGGCTCTCTCAGGAACGGCACGGGAGGGCACCTGTTCGTTGGAAACAACATCACGAAGCGGTCCGGCCGCCCAGTCCTCGACCTCGATATCCCGGACAATACACCCGAGGGTTCGAAGATAACGGGCGCAAGCTTGTCCCTACATATGCCTTAGGTCAGTCGCGTGAGAGCAGCCCATCGATTTACACAGATTGCTTGTGACTGGGGCAAGGAGACTTCGAACGTACATGAAAACGAGCAAAGAGGTATCTAGTCCACCACAGGCGACGCAACGTGGTATACCAGATATTCGATACCCAGGAGTGGGAGACCTCGTGCGGAGATTTCTCCGCTGGTGCCAGTGCCAGCATCCCTGTCGGCGATATCAGCCATTTCACGTGGAAAGCCACGCCTGAGATGGTCGCTAATGTCCAGGCATGGCTCGATGACCCTTCAAGCATCTTCGGCTGGCTGTTCATGGACGACGAATCTTTCTTCCAAATGACGAAGCGATTCGATCATAAGGACCGCCGATCAGAAGCAACACGTCCGGCATTGATGATAGCATGGAACTCTCAAGGCAAGACTGACCTTGGTAATAGCATGGGCACGACGCCCTCCCCGACCACCACTCTGAAACCAACGGCGACCGCGACAGCTTCAGCCTCATTAACGCTCGAAGCCACTATCGCGAGTTCCGTTCTCCCCGATCTCACGGTCTCAACAGGTATCACTGTAATCTGGACCAACAAAGACGGCGCACCTCACACAACCACATCCAGGACTAACGAGGTCGTGATGGTACGGGATGGGATAGCCCGGCCTTGAGCACCAACGAAACATTCAGATATACCCCCAACGAAGTCGGCACCTTTCCCTACCTTGCACCATTCGCCCGTCCAAGAACGACACTGTGACTGAGAGCCCCACCACTAAGAATATCTACCGGTGGTGGAACGTCTTCGTTCAGCAAATCCTACTAGCCTGCACGTGCTCCTGTGCATAGTGGAGGGGACCCTACTCTTCTTCGCCTTGTTTCTCGCCGCGCCCTCATACAGACCTCCCCCACTCGGTCTATATGGGGAGGCTTGTACCCTATTTGCGTTTCCCCTAATATAGGTGTTGCCCAATCAAGGAAGAATCACTTTGGAGGAAGCATGCCCGTACTCCGCATTGGCCATACCCCCGACGCCGACGACGCCTTTATGTACTACGCCATCGCGCACGGTAAAGTGCCCGTTGGAGAGTACCAGATCCAGCACGTGTTGGAGGATATCCAGACCCTAAATCAGCGTGCTCTTGTGGGTGAGTTGGAGGGAACTGCCATATCCACGGGCGCCTATCCCATGGTTGTAGACAAGTACCGCATCATGCGGGTTGGCTCATCTATAGGTCGTAACTATGGCCCAATGGTGGTGGCCTTGACCGAGCGAGAAGGTCTACAGCTAAAGGGGTCCCGCATTGCTATCCCAGGAGAGTACACCACGGCCTATTTGCTTCTACGGTTGTACGCCGAAGGCTTCGATGCAGTGCCCATGGCATTTGACAGCATTGTCTCCGCCGTTCAGAAAAAGGAGGTGGACGCAGGGCTCCTCATCCACGAAGGTCAGATTACCTATGGTAGCCTGGGACTTGCAAAAGTCCTTGACCTTGGAGAGGCGTGGGGGCAGGACACCGGTCTGCCCATTCCCCTTGGACTAGATATGGTGCGCCGCGACCTGGGACAGAGCGTTGCGACTCTTATGGCAGATTCGCTAAGGGAGAGCATCCTCTTCGCCTTTGAGCACGAGGACGAGGCCCTAGAATACGCCATGCAGTTCAGCCGTGGCACGGACAAGGAGACCTGCCGACGGTTTGTGCGGATGTACGTGAACGACGATACCATGGACATGGGCAAAGAGGGCCAGCAAGCCCTAGAGACCCTCTTCAGCAAGGCCAAGGAGAGGGGCATCATTGACGACCTACCTCCCATTGACCTGATCTAGGCAAAACCCAACCTCATTGGTTCGAGTTGGAATGATGCAAGACCGCCTAGATGCGAGCCAGAAGCCCGTTGATTCAAAAGGGCTTCACCAAGTAATCGTTCGCTCCAAGTTGCCAGGCCCAGACCTTAGCCATCGGGTCAAACATAGCGTTGAGCATGATTATTGGTACGGTTGACTGCTCCCTGGTTCGCTGGCATGCCTCAAAACCGTCCATCCTGGGCATCATAATGTCTAGAAGGACTAGGTCGGGAGGAAACTCCCCCACAGCCCGGACTACCTCCTCACCATCAGTTGCCTCCGTTATCTCAAAACTTTCGGCCCTGAGCGCTGTTGCTCACCACCTTGATCTATGCCTCTTCCGTCCTCACCTACTTCAGTGTCTCTCAGGAAAATACGGAGGTGCATTACGCCCTGAACGCGGCTAGTCAGGAGGCCCTGAGGGCAATGCAGTACGATACCGAGTTCATGAACTGCGACGACCCCGCGGATTCTGTTGTGGACAGCTTTATGGACTGCGTGGCCAAATGGGGGTCATGGACATTGGCCACCTCCGGTAAATTGTAGAGCATATTCAACGAGACCCGGATGGACTACATAAACAACCAGGAAGTGAGGGTGGGCGTGGCGGTCCCCGGCGTCCTCACGGCATCCCCCGAGCCTACCTCTACCTCCTCCACAGCGAAATGCCTCTACACCTGGGTGGAATGGGACGCGAACTCCACTCAGCCTGGCAACCAGACCTGGACATATGTGGGAGA
>JASLXI010000181.1 GCA_030740415.1 Dehalococcoidia bacterium | reverse complement strand
TTGAAGTCAGGTACAGTTGTACAAACTACATAACCCAGGTAGTGGTCTAGGCGGAAGATTTGCCCTTCATCGAAGACCTGGTAGGAAATGGTGCTGAGGGCCTGAGCCGAGGCGAGGTCTGTGCCAAAGAGCTTCTAGATGACCACTCGCCGCCAACCGTTGTCGTCTCGGGACAGTCCGGAAGCTCCCAGGTTCTTTATGGCGGGCTCGTACAGGTGTGAGGTGATGGAGAGAAAAAAGAGGCGATTTGCCTGACCTCCGCCGCTTCCCAACTCCCGCAATAGCTCCTTGAGGTGCACCATGTCCTCGGTTTTGCCCAGATCGCCGCCCACGTAAACTAGGCTCTTGGCAAGGACAGCCACTCGTACTGCTGGACTGCCAGCTCTCAGAGTTCCCGGACGCCCTGCCACATTAGCTCCCGGAACTGGTTGTCGGAGTGGGGAGAGCGGGAGAAGCCGACAATGCGCAGGTTTTCCGGTAGGCGGTTCTTGCAGTACAGGTTGAAGAGCGCGGGTACCAGCTTACGCTGGGCAAGGTCGCTGGTTGCGCTCAGGGTCACGATGGTGGGGATCTACCCGTCCATCACTCCGCCTTTCTCACCGCGTGGCCTCCGAACTGGTTACGCATTGCTGCCAGCAGCTTGGCGCCGAAGGGCTGTTCCTGACGCGATCGGAACCGTGCCTGAAGTGACAGGCTTATGACAGGGGTTGGGACGTTGAGGTCTATGGACTCCTGGACTGTCCATCGGCCTTCGCCAGAGTCCTCCACGTAGGCTTGTAGGGATTCCAAGCCGGGCTCTTCTTTCAGGGCAGCCGCGGTCAGGTCAAGGAGCCAGGAGCGGACCACACTGCCGTAACGCCAGATCTGTGAGACCTGCGTCAGGTCTAGGTCGAACTCCTGCTTGGCTTGCATCAGTTCGAAGCCTTCGGCGTACGCCTGCATGAGGCCGTACTCGATGCCATTGTGCACCATCTTGACGAAGTGTCCTGCCCCGGCCGGGCCGACACGACCATAGCCCTTGCCCGACGCTGGGGCCAAGGCCTGGAAGATCGGTTCCAGTCGCTGGAAGGCTGCCAGGTTGCCGCCCACCATCATGCTGTAACCTTCGGCCAGTCCCCATATACCTCCGCTGGTGCCGGCATCCAGGAAGAACAGCCCCTTCTTGGCCAAGGCCGTGGCCCGCCGGATGCTGTCCTTGTAGTTGGAGTTGCCGCCGTCGATGACAGCGTCACCGGGAGAGAGGAAATCCGCGACGGTGTTGATGGTACTCTCCGTGGGCGCTCCGTCGGGCACCATGATCCACACGGCCCGCGGTTGTTCATTCAGCTGCTCTACCAGGTTGCCTACGGATGAAGCACCCACAGCCCCTTCGCTGATGAGGGATTGCACAGCCTCTGTCTGAGGGTCGTAGGCGACGACTCGGTGTCCCGAGCGCAGGATGCGCCGTGCCATGTTACCACCCATGCGTCCGAGACCAATCATTCCTAGTTCCATTATCTTGCTCCTTTTTTAGCTGGGAAAAAATTCAGTGGGCCGTGTGGTCGTGTTCGTCTATGGGTTCTTGCACCACATTCAGCAACTCTTCGGAGTCATGGACGACCCACCGATGGGCTAATACTTCGCTGGTGTGTAGACCAGTGAAGGTGAAGGGAGTAGCGACGGCTATCACGTTCATGCCCGCAGCCACTGTGGCTCGGGTTCTGGTGGGAGAGTCCTCCAGTACAAGGTACTCCTCAGGT
Organism: Dehalococcoidia bacterium; assembly: GCA_030740415.1. Next base: position 1,259 of record JASLXI010000181.1, on the reverse strand, counting down.
GGCATGGCTAGCTTATCGGCAACCATAAGGTAAATCTCAGAGTTCCGCTTTGAGTTCCGCACATCGTCCCTGGTGAGGATTCGGTCAAGGGTCTGCTCCAGTTCCAAAGGACACAGAACGTGGAGGGCCACGGTGAGTTGGGGCACGGTCGTCACCGCGGTGCTGCATGAGGTCTCCTTGGTGATATGAAGCAGGCCGATGGTGTGAGGCCACTGGTTGTCTCTGATGATCTGCAGAACAGCCACCATGTCGTCGTAGATGGCCTTGCGCACAGCGGTCAGCACGTCCCGAGGCTTCGTAATGCCGTAGTGCGTCGTCAGGGGATCCAGGTCATCTTCCAGCGTAAAGGTGTCCATGACGGGACTGCAGGCAACATCCCTGGTTGCGCCCACTACCTCTTGGGATGCTTCGATGGTCCTGGCATCACAGCCTTCAAAACTCCGGAGTCGCTGTACGGCTGTGGCATAAGAGAGAGCCTTCGGCTTCTCGATCTGGACCAGGGTCCCGTCTAGGTCGAACAAAATCGCTCTTATCACATCCCCTCCACGCTAAATGCTCTCGCAGATGATATCCTAACGAGGCAGCGACCTGAAGGTCCGTTGGACCACCTCCGCCAGAGCAGGGTGCACGTATATAGACTTGGTTGTTGCATCGGTGGAAAGGCGCAGGTGCATGGCGGTGGCGCGTTACTGGGCGAGCACGTAGGCATCTGTGCTTATGATGTGGTATCCCAGAATTTCCTGGGTGTGGTGGTCACCCAGGACCTTGATGAAGCCGTCCCGGCCATCAAGGGAGGGGTGGTAGGCGGTGTCGAATATGACGGCCACGGAAAGCGCCATCTCCGCTGTCTCGGCGGAAATCTCCAGTCCAGGGCGGAGGCCGATTACAACCAGGTCATAGCTTGTCACGTCGTACTCCTCGAGGGCGTTGTGCCTACTTGGTCGGCGAGTTGTCCAATTTCGGTTTCGCTTGCCGATGGCAGGCGTACTCTGGCGACGCGCCTTCCCAGCGCTTGGAACACCCTGAGGTCGCCCAAGGCCTGGGCATCCACCAGCATGCCGAAGGTATATGACTCGCCTGGGACTGGGATGTCTATTGGGTGATCTGTGGTTAGCTGAAGAAATATGCCGCTATCGGGGCCACCCTTGTGGACTTGCCCAGTGGAATGGAGGAACCTGGGCCCGTATCCAAGGGTAGTGGCGATGCCGTGATGATCCGTTATTATACGACGCAGGTCGGTTAGTGCCTGGTCTGTCTCT
>JASLXI010000180.1 GCA_030740415.1 Dehalococcoidia bacterium | reverse complement strand
CAAGAAATGATTCAAAGTCAGTTCATGCCCCCGCATGCTAGTGCCAATGAGGTTGCCTCGGTAGACTGTTAGCACCTTGAGTTGGTTCTCAGGTGCATCCACGTCTTTAAGAGCAAAGTCTAGCTTCCCCTCCTTGAACTGATCCGCCACCCACTGCTTTACTTCATCGTCGGTCTTACAGCCGGCCTGTACGGCCTCCTGGTATAGGTGGATGGGATTCTTCTTGTCGATTTGTGGGAAGAATGGCAACCATCCCAGCCTGACGGCCAGTGAATTCATATCAGCTGCGTGGTTGAACTCAGGCAACTTCTTGGCACCCGTTGCCCACTGAGTATCTAGAGGCATGCCATCATACCGCCACTGGCCAGTGTGGAAATACCAGAGAGAGGTGCTATTCATGAGCCGAGGTGGCGCCGACCAATCCAGAGCACCGCTGAGGTTCACGAAGGCAGCGTTGAGGCGGGTGTGCTGTGTTCCGACATAGTGGTTAAAGTTACCTCCATTGACCCCGTTGGCGCCGCAGAGGGCGAGCATCACCGCCTCGTTGCGGTAATACATCGAAGCACCATGATACCAGTGTTGAATCCCTGGGCCGGTGATGAACAAGGATTTCCCGTGTGTCTTCTCAGCGTTCTCAGCGAACTCTCTTCCCACCTGGATAGCCATATTCCTACTGACGCCAGTCTGCGCCTCTTGCCAAGCTGGTGTGTAGGGTTTGGGGTCGTCGTAGTCAACTGGGTAGTCGCCGCCAAGTCCTCTGTTGACCCCAGTCTGAGCCATCAACAGGTCAAAAGCGGTGGTGACCGTTAGCTGCTGGCCATCTTTCGTCGTAATGCGCCTGGCAGGGACCTCCCGGAGTATCTCCTTTGCGGTTTGCCCTTTTCCTTCAGTCTTACCGATAACTATATTGTACGTATCAGTAAAGTCGCTGAAAGAGACCATCGCCTTCTGGTCGTCCGCTCCCAGAAGTGTTAGAAGGGGATTGAATTCCTCTTTAGTAACAGCGTTTTTCATCTCTAGGTTCCAGTTTCCGGTGGGTTCCGCCTCCCAGCGAAAGCCTATGGAGCCAGTGGGAACGTGCATCTTCCCATCGCCATCAGCCATGATAAGCTTCCAGTCGGCGTTCTCTTCGTCAGCGTATTCCTCAATGTCCGACGCTCTGAGAAATCGCCCCATCTGGTATTTCTCTCCATCCTCATCCAAGACGACCAAGAAAGGGAGATTTGTGTACCTCTTCACGTAGTCAGTAAAGTAAGGTGTTTCCTTATCGACGTAAAACTCCTTCAATATGACATGGATACAGGCCATGAAGTAGGCACCATCGCTTCCGGGAACCAACGGCACCCAAAGGTCCGAGTATTTGGCTACGTCTGAATAGTTCGGCGATACCACAACCACCTTGGTGCCCCGGTATTTCGCCTCGGAGAGGAAGTGCGCATCCGCTGTTCGGGTCATATTGATGTTCGAACCAGCAACGATCCAGTAGGTACCTTGGTACCAGTCGGAACTTTCGCAGTTTTCTGTCTGGTCACCAAACATTGAAGAAGAAACATGTGGCAGGTCGTGATACCACTCGTAATAGCTGCAGTAGATGCCCCCCATCAGGTTGTTGTAACGGTGCCCCGAGATAAAACTGAGGAGGCTCATCGCGGGTATAGGAGCGAAGTTAGCAATATGGTCCGGGCCGTGTCTCTTGATGGTATATATCTGAGCCGCCGCTACCATCTCCGTGGCTTGATCCCAAGTGACTCGCTTCCACCCTGCTTTACCCCTCGCAGACTTATAGGCCTTGGCGCGCTCAGGATTCTCCACGATGCTGCCCCACGCATCAACAGGATCTTTGCCATTCTGGATCTCGTCCGTATAATAATTCCACAGGACTTTCCGTATGTACGGGAATTTCGGCCTGAGAGGACTATAAGGATACCAAGAAGCAGTCACGCCCCTCTGGCAGCCTCTTGGTTCAACGTTGGGAATATCGGGGTCTATTTGGGGGTAGTCTGTCTTCTGGAGCTCCCAGCAGATGAGGCCGTCCTTCACGAAGACCTCCCAGCTACATGACATGGAACAGTTCACCCCATGACTCGTCCGAACACTATAGTCATACGACCACCTGTTCCTATAGAAATCCTCCCAGGAGCGGGAGTCGTCGCTTATGCTGAACCATTTGCTCTTCATGGCCTTGCCTCCACTTTCTTTGTGCCGACGCGCAGTCCTAGCAAAGTAAGCCCAACAATGGCCAGCACACCTGCGACCAGAGTGGGACCGTATAGAGAAGGTATACCCGCAGAGACTGTCTCTCCAGTCTTCAGGTAGGCAATCACGGCCTCTACCTGCTGTGTAGTCAATCCCAAGTCAGGCATCTGGATGCCATATTGCTCGCGATTGGCAACGGAGATGGGATCGTTCTGCTGATGTTGAACTGAGGGCGACTGGATGTGGACTTTCAACCACTCCTCCTCCCTCCGCTCTGTAACACCCTCGAGGTCCGGGCCGACGCGGACGCCTCCTCCAATAGTGTGACAAGCCCCACAGACCTCTTGGAACTTAGCTTCACCTTGGCGAACGCGCTCTTCCTCCACTCCTTGAGCGCTGGCTGTCACCACGCCAGAGACCCAGATTGTGGCACAAAGCACCAAAACCAGCCCCGAGAATCCCAGCTGCCAAAGTCTTCCTAGACTATGCATCCCTACCCCCTTGCTTGATCGCTATCCGTATCCCTTCCCGGTGTTTCGAAGCAGTCCACTCCCAACCCAGCAGTGAGACGGCCAGGACGGTAAGTGTGGTGGGGGGGGAGAATGACAAACAGGCCAAGAGTCCAGAGCAGCACCAACGCCCAGCGGATGCCAGGCCGTGAGATGCGCCCTTTCCTTGCTGTTGGATATCCGCCGCACCAACCAACTGCAACAAACGCTCGGTTTAGCATGGTGGTGACACTCCCGCTCTTGTACTTACATACTCCAGCACATCCGGGAGTTGTCTGAAGTAGGCTTGTTCCCCAGTCTGCACGTGAGT
>JASLXI010000017.1 GCA_030740415.1 Dehalococcoidia bacterium | reverse complement strand
AAGGGGCCAAAGAAGACCTTGGCTAAAAGTCTAAGGATGTAGACCGCCGTAATCGCCGCCCCTACAATCCCCAGAATCCCCAGCACCGGGTAGTCCCTGAAGACACCCAAGAACACCATCAGCTCCGCGACGAACCCGCTCAGCCCTGGCAACCCCAGAGACGTTAGCCCAGCGACCGCGAAGAAGGCAGCCGTCAGTCCCATGCGTTTGGTCAAACCTTCCAACACTCCAATGTCCCGGATGTGAGCACGATCGTAAATCACTCCTACCAGGGCAAAGAGGAGGGCCGTCATGATACCGTGGGAAAACATCTGTAGGACCGCACCCCCCATTCCCAAGGAGTTTAGGGTGGCGAAGCCCATCAGGACGTACCCCATGTGACTCACACTAGAGTAGCCAACGACGTATTTCAGATCCCGCTGCCCCATCGCGGACACCGCACCGTAGACCACGTTGACCGTGCCCAGGATGATGAGCATCGGCATCCATTCTTCGGCCCCTTGGGGCAACAGGTCAATGCCGATCCGGATGATGCCATATGCCCCCAGTTTCATCAGCACACCCGCGTGGAGCATGCTCACCGATGTGGGTGCCGCCACGTGGCCGTCCGGCGACCAGGTATGGAAGGGCCACAGTCCCGCCAGGATACCAAAGCCAATCATGAACATAGGGAAGAAAACGCGCTGGAAGTTCTCGGAGAAGGTCACATCCTCCAGTGCCAGCAGCGAAAAGGTCCCTATGCCACCTTCCACAAACACGGCGATAAGGGCCACCCACACGAGGACGCTTCCTGCCACCAAATATAGCATCAGCTTCATGGCTCCGTACTCTTTTGGACGCAGGAAGGTCCCAAAGTCGCTACTGCTTCCCCAAATGCCGATGAGCAGGTACATAGGCATGACCGCTAGCTCGTAAAAGAAGAAGAAAAAGAACAAATCCAGTGACACAAAGACTCCAAAGACCCCCGCGACCAGCAAGAAGAAGAGGACAAAAAACTCCTTGGCACGATGTTCGACGTTCCAAGATATGAGAACTCCCGTAAACATCACGATACCGGTCAGCAGGACCATGGGCACAGAGATACCATCCACTCCCAGGGAGAGGGTAATGCCCAGGGAGTCCAGCCATTGGAATTCCTGAATGAATTGATAGCCACCCGCGGCGGTATCGTAAACCAAGAAGACGTAGGCGGTAAGACCTAGCACCACCAGGGCAACTGCGGCGGACGTAAGGCGGATGTGCTGGAGCCTCTCCCTGGGCAGAAAAGCCAAGAGGACACCCCACCCAAAGGGTACTATCACCAGGGCCATGAGTACATATGAATAGAAGGTATTCACTCTTACCCTATCTGTCCTGTTCGCTCATCGGTGTGTTATTTTCGGATTTCCCCTTACGCATAGGGCAACACCAGCCACCATATCAAGGCCACCGCCATTACTCCCAACACCATCCCCAGGGCGTAGTTGTAGACCTTTCCCGTCTCCAGATACCTCAACCTCCACCCAGACAGAAACACCGAGCGCCCTGTCCCGTTGACGCCCATATCGTTGACCACTATACGATCGAACAAGGCCATGAAACGGCCGAAGGCTAGGACAACCCGGTCGATAGTCCACTGGTACAGGTCGTCTATATAGTATTTGTTTACCAGCATCCGATGTACGGTGGCGAACCGCTCACGAAGGCGGTCTACCGAAAGCGACTTTCTGGAATATAGCAGCCAGCCCAGGACAAAACCTCCGCAGGAAAGGGCAATAGATATGGCCATCACCAGGAAGTTGATGTGGTAGTCTTCGGGATGTTCGAAGAAGAGCCAGTTGCCAAAACCGTTGTAGCCCGGGACTAGCCCTGGAGCCAGCAGCCCAGCCGTAAGGGCCAGGGCGGCAAGAGCCACTAGGGGCGCAGTCATCACCAGTGGAGACTCGTGAGCATGCTCGTTCTCGATCTTCAGATCGCCAAGCACTACCAGGAACAAGAGCCGCGCCATATATAAAGCGCTCATCAGGACAGCCGCAAGGGTAAGGAGAAAGAAGAGCGGGCCTCTTCCATCCAGTACAGACACCAGGATCTCGTCCTTGCTGAAGAAGCCACTCAATGGAGGTATGCCTCCAAGGGCTAGGAGGCCTATGCCAAACGTAATCGAGGTCACCGGCATCCGCCTCCACAGACCTCCCATCTGCCGGCTGATATCCGTTTGGCCGCTGCCGTGGGTAATGCTGCCCGCGCCCAGGAAGAGGAGCGCCTTGGCAAAGGCGTGGGCCACCAGGTGGAAGATGGCGGCGGTGAACCCGCCCGCTCCAAGGGCCAGCATCATGAAGCCCAGATGACTTATGGTGGAGTAGGCCAGCACCCGTTTGAGGTCCGTCATCACCAGAGCCATAGCCGCAGTGATAAGAACTGTGATGAGACCTATCACCGCCACCACTAGCAATGCTGTATCCGACATAACGAACAGTGGAAATATCCGGGCCACAAGGAACACCCCTGCAACCACCATCGTAGCCGCGTGAATCAGGGCGCTGACCGGGGTGGGACCTTCCATAGCATCGGGGAGCCACACGTGCAGGGGAAATTGGGCCGACTTGCCCATAGCACCCAGGAAGATGAGCAGCACCGACGCCGTCAATGTTCCAGAGCCGACGCCACCTTGCTCCGCGATGTGGAAGATGGTGATGATATCGAAAGTGCCTGTCTCGTTGAACAGCAGCAAAATCCCTATCAGAAGCCCGACATCACCTATCCTAGTAGTGATGAAGGCCTTCTTGGCCGCCTCCGCCGCCGAGCGTCTATGATACCAGAACCCTATTAGCAGATAAGAGCACATACCCACTAACTCCCAGGCTATATACAACAGCAAGAAGTTGTCGGCCAGCACGAGAGTCAACATGGCAGCGGCAAAGAGGGAGTGGACAGCGAAGTACCAGCCGAACGACCCCTCCTGATCCCTCATATAACCCAGGGAATAGACCTGTACCATCAGAGCCACAAATGTCACCAGGCCAAGCATGACCACCGACAGCTCATCGATGATTATCCCCCAGGTGAAGACGTTGTCCCCCGCGGTGAACCAGTCTACCGAGAATACACCACCCCCAGAGGATAGGAACTCGTTGAACACGTACCAGAAGACTCCGAAACCCGCCAAGATTGCCAGAGGGGAGAGAAAGGCACCCTGGCGCGGGAGAAAGCGACCCAATACGACAATGGCAAGAGAGGCGGATGCACAAATAGCGGGCGCAAACCACGCCCACTGCACTCCCGTGTTCACCACCGTGTCTACCTGAAGAAGCATTCTGGTTACGTCCTCACCATTTCATCAAGTCCACCTCATCCACGTCCACCGAAGCGCGGTCTCGAAATAGTCGCAGGATTATCGCCATAGCCAGTCCAACCTCCGCAGCCGCCACGGTAATAACGAATATAGCAATAATCTGCCCCGTGGCCTGCGCCTGCTGCCCGTACGCGGCAAAGGCGATGAGGTTTATATTGACCGCGTTCAGCATAAGCTCCAGGGAGAGGAGAATCAGGACAGCACTGCGCCGAGCCAGCACACCGTATATGCCTATTGAGAACAGGGCGGCACTGAGCACCTGAAAGTGGATGAGGCTCACTCTATCTCCTTCTCTCGGGCTATTACTATGGCCCCTATGAGGGCCACCAACAGCACGAGAGATGCAACCTCAAAAGGGACTGCCCACTGGGCAAAGAGGCCGTCTCCCAACTCTTGGAAGTCAACCGACTGACGGGTGGTCTCGCTGGGAGCACCTTTTATCATGGCCGCCGCCAGCAGTGCGAACACCGCCAGGGAGGTCACAATGGCCAGAGGCCACTGGGGATTATCCGTCATAGCCCGGAACTCCTGGACCCGGGTGAGCATTATGACGAAGAGCACCACTATGGTGATAGCACCTCCGTAGATGAGCAACTGCACCAGGGCAAGGAACTCGGCTAGGAGGAGTAAATACAACCCAGCCACCGCTATCAAAGATACAAGAAGCAGAAGGGCCGCGTACACCACATTACGGGACACCACAACGCCTACAGCGCCCCCAAGGCATATGGCACCCAGGAGATAAAATACGACCAGGGACAGGCTCAATTCTCGGCCTCCACCGCTTCTTCCTTCTTGGTCTCCTTCTCAGGCCGCCAGCCCGTTTCCTCCTGATAAGCCTTACCCATCTCAAGCAATTTAGAAAGGTCTGTCCGATTGCCATTGCGGGCGTACTTACTTAGCTCGTGCTCATGGCTCATCTCGATGGCATCGAAGTTGCACACGTCCACGCAGATACCGCACAAGATGCACCGTCCCAGGTTTATCTCGAAGTTGTCCACTATCTTCCGACGTGTACTCTGTCCATCGGCATGAAGAGGATTGTCCTTCATCACAGCGCTGATACACGAGGTCGGACAGTATCGGACGCAGACCATACAGCCTGTACAGTAAGGCTCTCCCACGTTTGCGTCCCACATGAGAACCGGGAACCCCATATAACGGTCCTCGATTGGCTTGTGCTCCTTGGGATATTGATAAGTCACGGGCTTGCGAAAAAAGGTGGATAGGGTGACCATAAGCCCCTTGAGATTACCCAGCACTGGATGCCTCCGACGAAGGTACATATAGCCTCACTGTGTACTCTGGTGTAGGAGCTGTGCGCATGCGTCTGCTTATCTCCCAGACTGCGGTTCCCAGGATAGCCAGAGACATCAGACTTAGGCTCCAGGCAGGCCAGCCATAGAACAGGTAGACCGACGTGATTACCACATTCACGAAAGCCAGGGGCACAAGGACTTTCCACCCCAAGGACATAAGCTGGTCGATCCGTAGCCGCGGATAAGTCCCCCGCACCCAAAATATCACCAGTATTACCAGATAGGTCTTGATCAAGAAGACCAGGACACCCAGGCCAGAGACATCGCCGGGGAGCCCGGGAAAGAGCCACCCGCCAAAGAACAACAGGACAGTCAGGGCAGCGATGGCAAAGGTGTTGATGTACTCAGCCAGAAAAAATACCGCCCAGTGTGCCCCACTGTATTCGACAAAAGGCCCTCCTACCACCTCCGATTCCGCGGGATGGATATCGAAGGGGGTACGGCCAAGCTCGGCTAGCCCCGCGACGAAGAATATCACCAGCCCCAGGGGTTGAATCAGGGCGTAGGAAAACGCGCCCTGGCTATTCACAACGTTCTCGAGATTAAGGGATTGGGCCAGCATAGCCACTCCAAGCACGGCCAGAATCAGCGGTATCTCATAGCTTATCAATTGCGCCGCGGCTCGAAATCCTCCCAGCACGGCATACTTATTCGAGGAGGCCCATCCTGCCGTTACCAGCCCCACTATTGAGAGGACGGAAAGGGCGATGATGTAAAAGAGTCCCATGTCTAGGTTGCGGATGACCAGATCCCTCGTAATTGGTATGGTCACCCATATCATGAACGTGGGAACAAACACGACCAAGGGGGCAACCCAGTACACCACGCGGTCGACCCAAGAGGACAGCAGGTCCTCCTTGGCCATGAGCTTCACCGCGTCGGCCACTGGCTGCAGCAGCCCGAAAGGTCCCACTCGCATGGGCCCTATGCGCATCTGGATTCGGCCCAGGAATTTGCGTTCCAGCCATGTCAGGGAGAGGACCACCACGGAAAGCCCTGTCAGCAGGCCCAGTATGGCCGACACCAACAGCAGCGTTTCTACAGCGCTCAACGATCCACCTCACCCAGCACGATGTCCAGGGAGCCTAGGATGACCACCGCGTCGGCCACATAGGTGTCCTTGAGAAGCTCCTTGAGGGCCATCAGGTTACAGAACGATGGAGGACGCACCTTCACCCTATACGGTCTGTCGGCGCCGTTGCTCACCAGGTAAACGCCTATCTCGCCCCGGGGATTCTCGCCTCGCACGTACACCTCACCCTGGGGTGGTCGGAGCACCAACCTGGTAGGCGTAATGGTCGGGCCATCGGGTATCTGCTCTAGGGCCTGCTCTATTATTCTCATAGACTGGCGCATCTCCTCCACGCGGATGTAATACCTGTCCCAGGAGTCGCCTTTTTCTCCAATTGGTATGCCGAAGTCAAACCTGTCATACACCGAGTAGGGTTCGTCTTTACGCACGTCCATCGGAACGCCACAGGCCCGCAGCACAGGCCCACTCATTCCGTAGGTTATCGCCGTCTCCGCGTCGATAACCCCAATCCCCTTGGTGCGTGCCAAGAATATCTCACTGAAGCTCAGGAGCCTGTCCGTCTCGTCTATTCCCTGCCTGATCTCCCTCAGAAGTACCCTCATACGCTGGCCAAAATCTTCCGGAACATCAGACTTCACTCCACCAATGCGTATGAAGTTGTGCATCATCCGCGCGCCGGTCACAGCTTCGAACATGGTCTGTATCTTCTCTCTGTCTCGAAAGGCATACATGATGGGAGTCATAGCTCCGGCGTCGATACCGAAGGTGCCGAAGAACAGAAGATGGCTGGCCACTCGATTGAGCTCACACAGGATGACCCGGATATACTCCGCTCGTTCCGGCACCTCAAGCCCCATGAGTTTTTCCACCGCTCTGCAAAAGAGCATCTCATTATTTAGGTTGCTGATGTAGTCCAGCCTGTCGAAGAGGGTGACTATCTGGGCGTAGAGTTCTCCCTCACACAGCTTCTCGGAGCCTCGGTGGAGATAGCCGATATGAGGCTCAAGGTCCACCACCCGTTCCCCGTCTACCCACAGCACCATGCGAAACACTCCATGAGTACTGGGGTGCTGAGGCCCCATATTGACCATCATCTGGATGGTATCTAACTGGCCTTCAGTGCTCACATCTACCACTCCCTATACTCGGGCATCTCGTAGTCTCTGCGGCCTGGATACCCCTCAAACCCCTCGTATAGAAGCAATGGAGCCATGTTGGGATGACCCTCAAAGGCCACACCAAAGAGATCGTGGCTCTCCCTCTCGTACCAATCGGCGCCAGCCCACATCGATGTCACCGAAGGAAGCGATGGTTTCTCTGGGGAAACGTTGGCCTTTAACACCATCATGTGCTTCATGGTTGTGCTATACAGGTGGTACACCACTTGGAGGTGCTCCACGTAGTCCACCACGCAAAGACACATGAGATAGTCGAAGGAAAGCCGAGGGTCTTCTTTAGCGAGCTTGCAAATGGCGGGAACGTCCTGGGGCTTGACGATCGCCACCACTAGGTCCACCACTGCCCCTACTTCCGGCTGGAATTCCGCCAGGACTTCTGGAAGCAATAACTCCAAGGCATGGCCCCTATCGTCCAGAGCGACAGGTGCCTGGGGAGTCTCTTCCTGCCTATGCCTTTCTGCCACGCTCCCTGGCGTCCTGCATAATTTTCTCTTGCAACTTCAAGATGCCGTCGATCAGGGCCTCGGGCCTGGGAGGACAACCCGGCACATAGACATCCACGGGAATTATATGATCCACACCCATAACCACAGAATACGACTTGTAATATGGCCCACCGTTGGTAGCGCAACTGCCCATTGCTATGACCCACTTGGGCTCTGGCATCTGCTCATAGAGGATTTTTATGGGCTCCGCCATCTTCTTCACCACCGTACCAGCCACGATCATCACGTCCGACTGCCTGGGAGACGGCCAAGTCACTATGCCGAACCGGTCCAGGTCGTGGTGAGCCATGTAGGTACCCATCATCTCAATGGCACAACAAGCCAGCCCAAAGGTCATGGGCCACAGAGAGGACTTCCTGGCCATTGCGATAAGCTGCTCAGATCGGGCTGTGATCACCCCCGGAGCAGCTCTATTGAGCATGCTGCGCGGTTCCTGGTTCCCGTTAGTCACATTCAATTCCACTGCAAGACCCCCTTCTTCCAGCTATAAACAATGCCGAAGAAAAGAATCCCTATGAACAGGATCATCTCGTAGAAGACCGCGTCGATACTGGTGAGAAAGACCATGGCCCAAGGGAAGAGAAAAACCGCCTCAACATCGAATATGAGGAACAGAATTGCAAATATGTAGTACCTCATGTGCAACTGAGACCAAGAGTAGGGGGCCGGAGGAATGCCGCACTCGTAGGGCATGTCCTTTATAGCAGTTCGCCTTTTGGGTGATAGCACGTAGGAGGCGGCAAACATTATTGCCATACCCACAAATCCCACAAGGCTTGCTATCACCACCGCGGTGTAGTTGATGGTCAACCCTTCAGGTGCCAAATGCATCCTCCGAGACGATGGCTCTACAACAGACTATCCCAATAGGATTGTAGCCAAGCTAGGATATACTAGCCCCTTCTTACTGTCAATTGAACATGTTGACAGTAAGAAGTCTTTGACAACCAATAGCGAATATGCTATACTGCACCGCGCTTCGGGCAATCAAACCCTTAGGGCATACAGCAATAGACATCCTTCCATGGGGTGCAGCTGATGTGTTGAGGGGAGGTTACTCGGGGCTTTTTGTATGGGCGGCAAAAGAGTGTGCACGACAGTGCTCTGCCCCGACCAAAGCCCTAATATATAACAATCCTAGAGCACAAGTGGTATGCCCAAGGGAGTATCGAACGGGAGTGACAACGGAACACCTTGGGTGTCAGTAAGAATGCATCAAAGCCAGAATGGAGAAGGGAGGGGATCATGGCATCAATACCGCAGCTAGAGGGATGCCCCAAGGATTTCACCCTGACCGACGGTGCTGAGATCAAGCTGAGACCGTTAAACAGCGGCGGCCACGCATCGTTGCTCAGCCTCTTCCAACGAGTAGACGAAGAGGACCTGTACTATCTGAAGGACACCACCACCGATCCGGAGGTGATCCGCGACTGCACCCACAGCATAAACTTGGCGAAGGTCATCTCTGGTATAGGTTTAGTGGGAGACAAGATAATCGCCGATGCTACTCTCCACCGAGGCCGAGTGTCCGCTCGAAAGCACGTTGGCGAGGTAAGGACAGTCGTAGACCTGGAGTTCCGAGACAAGGGGGAGGGAGGCCAGCGGCTGATACAAGAACTGCTTGACGTCGCCGCCGAACTGGACCTTGACAGGGTGTCCGTGAAGCCGGTGCCAGAACGTAGAGATGCAGCTATTGATCCTATAAAAGAGATGGGATGCGAGCAGGTTACCGCTCTCCCAAGACGTATCAGGGACCACTTCGGCAGTTGTAAGGACTTGCTTGTGCTGGAGATCCCCCTATCCGACCGTTCTACGTGGTGGAAGGAGTAAGTCGACTCCGCCAGTTGTATCAAGAAATCCTGGACCACCTTAGC
>JASLXI010000179.1 GCA_030740415.1 Dehalococcoidia bacterium | reverse complement strand
CTCCCGGCACAAGGTTCTCCAGGATCACATCTGCCTTTGCTACCATTTGCAAGAAGGTCTCCTTGCCTCTGGCTTTGGACAGATCAAGGGTCATGCCCAGCTTGCCTCGGTTGATGCTCATAAAATAGGTACTCTCACCATTAATGAAGGGGCCGCTCGCGCGAGACCTGTCCCCAATCTCCGGCTGCTCAATCTTGATGACCTGTGCTCCTAGGTCTGCCAGCACCATAGACGCAAAGGGGCCGGCAAGAACATGGGTAAGGTCGAGCACAACGATTCCATTCAGGGGGCCTGGCATTGTTCCATTCCTCCGTCGGTCAGTTGTATGTGCTGAAGATATTACCACCAACGCTATTGTTTCCATAGTCCGAGAAAGCCCTTAGAAACAAATCCTAAACACGTAACGAGTCACAGCAAGAGGGAGTGCAAGGAGGTGTTCGATAGTCTGTGTCTTGGCACGTTGTAGGCCAGTCGTGATTTAGGGTGACAAAGCTGTGGTTGTGCCATAGTCACGGCCTGGAATATAATGTAGGTTGGTATGTTGCGTGGATGATTCAAGATTATGACCAACGAAAGAGATTACTACAAGGTTCTCGGGGTTCCCCGCAGCGCCTCTCAGGAGAACATAAGGGCCAAGTTCCGTCGTTTAGCTCTGGAGTACCACCCAGACAGGAACAGGGACCCTGGTGCGCAGGAAAAATTCAAAGAGATTAATTCTGCCTATCAGGTGCTCAGTGATCCCCAGAAGAGGGCACAGTATGACCGCTTTGGCCACGTGAGAGCGGGAGCCGGAAGAGGCACGGGCCACGGGTTTGAGGGGGCCGAGAACTTTGGTGGCTTTGGTGATATTTTCGATGCCTTCTTTGGTGGTTTTGGCACTGGTACACGTAGGGCATCCCAGAATGGACGCGACATACATACCACCACTACCATTTCCTTTGATGAAGCCGTGTTTGGAGTGGATAAGGAGGTGGAGGTGGAGAGGGTGGAGCCGTGCAGCACCTGCAAGGGGACAGGTGCAGAATCAGGGAGCACCCCGACTCAATGTCCTCATTGCAACGGTGTGGGTCAGATCAGGAAGGTTCAACGCAGCATCTTCGGACAGTTCACCCAAGTAGGGCCGTGCACCCAGTGTGATGGAGAGGGAAGCATCATAACCAACCCGTGCTCCCATTGTCGAGGGTCGATGCGGGAGCGGCGGAAGCGTAAGATCAAAGTGGATATTCCTCCAGGAGTTGATGGTGGCATGCAGGTTCGCTTGATGAGTGAGGGAGATGCCGGCAGTAATGGGGGTTTGCCTGGCAACCTGTACATCGAACTCCGCGTGGAACCCCACGAAGTCTTTCTACGCAAGGACTATGACATATTGCTTGAGGTTCCAATAAATTTCGCTCAGGCCGCCCTGGGAGACGAGTTTGAGGTCCCGACACTGAATGGCCCAGAGACCATACGTATACCCGGCGGCACCCAGTCTGGTACTGAGTTTCGGATCAAGGGCAAGGGGATCCCTTATTCTACCAAGGGCAGACGGGGCGATCATCTAGTAGTCGTAAGTGTAATCACGCCAAAGCACCTGGATGATCATCAACGTCAGCTTTTTGCAGAGCTGGCGGAGTCTATGCGTAATGGTTACAAGGACGACAAGGGCTGGTTGGGCAAAATCAAGGACGCCCTGGGTAAAGACGACTAGACCTTGTGGCCCATTCAATATTACGAAGACGTTGTTCCTAATCCTGGAGGACTCTCGGATCTGCACTGACCTTCTCAATCTAAGAGGGTGATTGAAACCAGCTAAAAAGATATGAAATGGCTAGAGTTAAGTCTTCAAGCCCCCACAGAGTATGTTGAGCCTCTCTCTGTGATCTTCCAGCGTTACGGCTATGGAGGTGTGGCCGTGGAACTGGTGGGGGGCTACAATCCCGACGAAGACGAGACGCAAGACGATTCGACGGCCATACTCCGCTCCTACCTCCCGATTAATCGTACGACTGCCTCCCGCAAGGAACAAATCAGTGTAGCTGTGAACCTGATTTCGCGTCTTTGCTCCCTTTCCTCCTTGGAGGAAAGGGTTATGGAGGAAGGCGAGTGGATGGAATTGTGGAAGAGCCACTTCTCTGTGCTGCACATGGGACGGATTGTCGTCCGTCCGCCGTGGCTAGAGTACGCGGCCAAGGCTGGAGAGGTCGTCATCGGAATGGACCCAGGGATGGCCTTTGGCACGGGCCATCATCCCACCACTCGTATGTGCCTTATAGAACTGGAGAAGCTTGTTACCCCTGGCATGAAGGTGATGGACGTGGGGACAGGCTCTGGTATTCTGACCATTGCGGCGGCCAAGCTAGGTGCCGAGCACGTCCTGGCCTTGGACATAGACCCGCTCGCGATAAGGGCTGCGCGGGCCAACGTTCGGGCCAACGGCCTGCAGGGCGTGGTCAAGGTACAGCGCCGCACTCTATCCCCAGAGGATGATGTCGGGGGCGAATTTGACCTGGTTGTGGCGAATCTCTACACCAAGGTCATTCTGGATATTGCCCCGACGCTGGTGGCCCAGCTTGCCCCAAGGAGTAATCTTATCATTTCCGGTATCCTTGCGGAACGAGTGTGGGAGGTGGAGCAAAGTCTGGAAGCGGTGGGCTGTATCCTTCTCCGAATGGACCGCGAGGGCGATTGGGCAGTCCTGGTTGGGTCAAAAACCCGAGGATAGAAATGCATCGGTTCTTCGTAGATCCTCAGTGCATCCAGGGAGGTCAGGCCAGAGTGGATGGCTCGGTAGCCCATCAAGTGGCCCAGGTGCTTCGTCTCCGCACCGGAGACAGTGTGGTCCTGATGGACAACTCAAGGTTCGAGTACGTTGTGATCCTACAGGTCATTTCCTCCTCTCGGATAGAGGGTGAGGTGGTGGAAAAGCGAAACGGAGTAGGCGATCCTGGAGTGAAGTTGACCCTTTACCAGGGACTCCTAAAAGGGGACAAATTCGAGATGGTGCTTCAGAAAGGCACTGAGTTGGGTATCTCAGCTTTC
>JASLXI010000178.1 GCA_030740415.1 Dehalococcoidia bacterium | reverse complement strand
GTTGGTGGATACCACCACCCTAGCATTATTCTCAAGGGCAAAGAGTAGAGCGGGCATTAGGTAGGCCATCGACTTTCCCACTCCAGTTCCTCCCTCCACCAACAGGTTACATTGACTATCCAGTGCTTTGGTCACGGCCTTGGCCATCAACCTCTGCTGTGGTCGGTATCGATAGTTGTCCAGGACTTGCGCTAGGGGTCCGTCCTCGCGGAAGAAATCGTCCACCACTTTCTCGTTTAGGGGGTGGTCCTCTATCGGTAATCGAAGGGCAGTAGGGGACTCCAAACGCTTCTCAATGGCATCCATATCCAGGCCGAGCAGGCCAGTGGACGACATCCTTACTCCTGACGCTTGGCTCTTGGCCTGTTGAATATTTTGTAGATTAAGAAAAAAGGTGGCCAGATGTCCTTTTGCTCGCGCGTATAGCCGGCCCAACTCGGCAAGCAGCCCCTCATCCAGTCCCAGTGCCACATTCGTCAGAGCGTGAAAGAGCTGGGCCGTGACCACGGCGTCTTCCAAAGCTCGGTGAAGGCGGGGATGCTCGATACCAAGGGATGCAGCCAAGGGGAGGAGGGAGTATTCAGCTTGCCGTGGCAAGAGCACCGCGGCCATTTCTCGTGTGTCGTAGACGAGGTTCGATAGGTTCAGGCCGCTTTTTGCCAGGAACCCCATGTCGAAATCTACATTCTGTCCTACAATGGGGTGATTGCCGATGAATGACTCCAACTGGGGTGCGACCGTGGCAAAGGGCGAGCCTGCATCGACTTCCTGCTGGGATATACCCGTCAGCTCTTTGATGAACTGGGGTAGTGGCCTGTAGGGGTTGACTAGGACCTGGAAAGTGTCCAGCACCTCATTGCCCTGAAACTTGACCGCTCCCACCTCGATAATCTCGTCGGTGTCAGTGACGAGCCCTGTGGTCTCCAGATCCAGAGCAACGCATACCTCGTTGCCCGTAGATGTCGAATTGCTAGTCATTTTACTTTTGGAGATATTACAAACGGAATCACCAGGATTGCATGAAACACAAAGCCTCCGAGACGGTGGAGGCTCTAAGAGATTCTAACGGGGAGCGATGGAGACCGTCAATCCGAGTTTGGCTCTGATGATCATACTGAGTACCCAACTCTCTGGAACGGTTCTAGCACTTCAAATTCAAGTTCTTTCCCGAGCCAAGAATCGAATTGATTCTCTAGGCGCTGGCGGGTTGCTCTGAATAGCATTATTGCTACCTCAATTGATTCCGGAGTCTCGGTTATACCCATCGTGCGGAGCAGGCGATCTGCCATTTTCTGGAGTTGAGACCCCACAAGCTCATGTTTGTGTGCTATGTGCTTGCTTCCTATCCAAAGAATCCAGTCTCAGAAGTGGGAGTCAATTGCTGCAAGAGATTCCTGGTTGACAGTCCACGGCGGTGCTATTTCTTGGTGATGATCAAGAAATAGGAAGTCCACGTTTCCAGTCCCACGCGGAATGAAACAATAGCAGGGGTATCCACTGTGTACGTCCCACATCTGAGATAGGGATTGAAGTGGAGTCACAATTCCAGGTACATCGCGTGCAAGTGTCGGGCAATCTGTTACATGGGTCTCGAAGTCCCAATCTGGCGTCGCTACAGGATTACCACGGTGACGGGATCCAGTCAGCCGAACCGATTTGAGCGCCTGGTGCATTTCTAACGCTGCCTTGATTTCTACAACTACGTTCATGGAGTGATACCTCCAGAGGTCCTCACAGTCGTTGCGGCGTAGGCCTCATATCCAGCACTGGTCAGTGTGCCCGCCAGGGTCGTTGCCCCAGCTTTGGATGCGGCGAAGGTGTACAGTGCAGGGCCGCTACCCGCCAGATGCACCCAGCCGGCCCCGGCTTCCAGCATTACATGACGGTATTCTGCCAACGGTGGGAAGAGATCAAAGGCCACCTCCTCGAAGGCATTGAAGAGTAGATTGGCTTCTGGCCTTTTCCCTTCCTTGAGGCAATTCGTAAGCTTGGCTGCCGCTTCCCCTTTTGAAAAATCCTCCGAGGTCAGGTGATTGTACATCGTAGCCGTCTTGTCGTGTATCTCCACCGGAGGGGCCAGGAGCACCAAGTGAGTCGTTGGCATCTGCGGAAGTTCTTTGACCTCTTCTCCTCTTCTTTCTGCCATCGCCGTGCCTCCCAGGAGGAAAAAAGAAACATCGGAGCCTAGCAAGGCCGCAAGTGATTGCAGATCTTCATCCCCCATGTCCAGTTTCCACAATCGATTGAGGGCTCCGAGAGTAGCTGCGGCATTGCTGCTGCCTCCTCCAAGGCCCGATGCAATTGGTATATGTTTTTGCAAAAGAATATCCGCACCGCCGGAATAACCTGTGTGGTCCTTCAGCAGGTTTGCGGCTCTTAGGACAAGATTGTCGTCGGTCTCCAGGGAAGGCACGCTACACTTAAGGGTAAGCTGGTTGGAGGGAGTAAAGCTAACCTCGTCGCTCAGGTCTATCGACTGCATCACCGAGACAATCTGGTGATAGCCATCCGCACGCTTGCCCAGCACCTCTAGCGTGAGATTGACCTTGGCATAGGCATGGACGATCAGCACAGGCCACGGCTCCTAAAGGCGTCGTAGATTCTTTTCCAGTCCTCAAGGCCCAGGGCTTCAGCTCTCAACCTGGGATCGACCTCCGACTCTTCTAGTATCTCCTCCATCTGCGCACCCGACACGCCAAGGGAGTTGGCGAGAGAATTGCGAAGCTGTTTGCGGGCGCTGCTGAACCCAGCCCTCACTACCTGAAAGAATGCGTTTGTATCGTCCAGGGACAGCGCAGGCTTATCAAAGACCTCAATCCTGACGATGGCCGATGTCACCTTGGGCGGCGGGCGGAAGGATCCAGGCTGTACGTAGCCCATAATACGGGGCTTCCCGTATAGCTGCGTCGCTACCGAAAGAATCCTCATTTTTCCCTGGGACGCCGTCATGGACTGGGCCACTTCTCGCTGCACCGTGACCGCCATGATGGAAGGGGGCAGAGAACACTCCAGGAACCGCCGCACTA
>JASLXI010000177.1 GCA_030740415.1 Dehalococcoidia bacterium | reverse complement strand
CCCCTGGACCTGCATCCCCCTGCTCTGGCTGAGAAAGTACTCCAAGGTGACCACTCTTCCAGAGGGCAACCTGCACAGTGGTATGCAGAGGCGGGTAGAGATGAAGATCGCCAGGAATTTCCACGTCCGTCAATCAGATGCCCTTATCACCCTATGCGACTTTGATAGGAAACAGGTGGAAAAGTACGCCTCCGGGAAACTCATCCACATCATCCCCCACGGCGCCAACACGCTATTCCCCGACACCCGCTTCACAGAAACGAAAAAAGAGGAGAACTTGGTGCTGATGTTTGGCGGCATAGCGCCTTTCAAGGGCATAGAGTATGCCCTGAGGGCTTTCATCATAGTGAACAGGCGAATCCCCGATGCGAAGCTGCTGATAGCTGGCAGAGGGGAAATAAAGCCTTACAGAGACCTGCTGGCCCGTGTTGCCAACGTGGAGATAGACAATACCTTCGTTTCCATTGAGAAGGCATCGGAGTACTTTCGCAGGGCCAAGTTACTGATCATGCCCTATGTGGAGGACGACCACTCGGGCGTGATACCTATAGCCTTTGCCTCCGGCAAGCCGGTGGTGGTCTCGGACAGGGTGTGCGACATGGTTGACCAAGAAAAGACCGGCCTTATCGTCCCGGCCCGAGACCACGAGGCCCTTGCCTTGGGTATACTGAGGCTGCTGGAAGACGAAGGCCTCAGGCAACGCATGGGCGCTGCCGCCTTGAAGAAGGCACAAGATGAGCTGTCCTGGAGCACTATTGCGGAGCAGACGATTAAGGTCTACCAACACGCCATGGCGCTGAACACGAGGAGGTCAGGATGACCTCAGGGGGAGCCAGGGTCTGGAGCAATACGCGCGTCCTTAAGCTCGGCCTAATAGCCTATTTCCTGTTCGCCACCTATGTCTTTCTGCGGCTGAGGGACTCCGCGCCCACAGGCTACGAGATATCCCTCTTCCGGTATACTCCCTGGGAGACATGGCTGCTCCTGTCCATTACGGAGGTCGCCGGCATCGGCATCATAGTGTGGCAGGCTCTTTCCAAGAGGGAGGGCAATGCCTGGGCATATGGCTTCATTTTTCTGGTGTTGGGTAACGTCCTCATAACCTCTCTGTGGGTGCTCCGGGGTTACTTCAACTGGTTCGGGAACGACGTCAATGCCCATTTCGCATTGATAGGGGACTACCTAGGTGGGCTGACCAGTACGCCCAATATCTACCCTACGACACATATTAGCCAGGTCCAGGCGGTGTTTCTGACAGGATTGCCGACCA
This sequence comes from Dehalococcoidia bacterium, assembly GCA_030740415.1. The sequence continues at coordinate 1,794 of JASLXI010000177.1, read as the reverse complement.
TTACGGTCTTCAAGTTGTTCCCTGCATTTCTGACCGGAGTGGGTATGATAAACGTCATGGTGCTGGCTCGCTTCTTGCTCAAGGATAATCGGGGCGCCGCCCTGCTGTCCATCGCGGTCACCGCCCCCATGCTGTATGGCATCTACCACATAGAGGTATATCCCCGCGGCCTGGCGCAGATACTGCTACCTGCGGTGGTATGGCTGTATTTCCTGTCCCGGAACCGGTCAGCCCCTTGGATTACCGCCTCCATGCTTCTCTGTATCGCGGGGTTCGTGTTCGTTCATCCCATACTCATGCTCATGCTGGTAATGTTCCTGGCCATGGCCGACCTTGCTCTGGCAGCATACGACTGGTATTACATCAGAAAGGGCGAAGGAGCCACCAAACGGGTGTCTGCCTCACCTTGGCGAAACGTTTCCCTGGCCACCTTCTTTGTCGGCTGCGTGGTCTCCTATACGTGGTTCTCCAGCGTGGCCGGGGGCCATGACTTCACGACCATAGTCAAGCAAATAGGCATGGCCGTTGCCGGGAGGCAGCCTTCCGACTGGCTTTGGAAGGCGTCCAAGGTCCTCGAGGGGGTGAGCGGCTGGGAGCGCATCGAGTTCTTTGCCAAGCTCTATGCGCCCAACCTCATCTTGTGGTCCTTCGTGGGGCTGGGCATACTGCTCCTGCTATGGCAGCTTTGGAAGGGCCGCTCCACTCCCAGGTATCTTGCCGCGCTGGTTCCCTGGGTTTTAGCATCTAACCTCATTTGGATACCCTTCTTCGCCTTCGTGGGCGGCAGCGCCGTTGTAGAGACCAATGCCGCCTCTGCAGTGACTGCGGCGTTCGTGGGTTGGACCATTTATTGTCTAGTCGGAGGTTTCACGCGCGCTCTGCTGCTCCGTGTTGCAGTGGTTGTCGCCTTCATCAGTATCGTAGCGATGTCGGGATTCCTAGCCCTCTATCGCTCTCCCTACCTTTTCCAAGCAAACCCTCAATTGGTGCGGACGGACGTGGCCACCATCCAGTGGGTCCTCAACAATAAGCTTCCGTATGTTCTATATACAGGGATAGGCATCCCATACAGCACAGCCTTCTTCGTCCTGGGGAGAACTGCGATGGACTACGAGCGACCGGACCTTGCTGTGCCGACCAACTGGACCGGAATACTATGGTACAATGTGGAGATACTTCCCCCACACTTCGGCTATTATGAGCACGACACCTACGGGGAGCAGTGGGCACAGGACAAATACGTGATCTTGACGGAGCGGTTCGACATGGCCCGGAACGACCCAACCCTTAGCAACCGGGGCAGGGTGGTCGGCCCGGCCGTGGGCCGCTGGGACTTCAACGATCGGGATCTGATGTTGTGGGAAGAAGACCCCACCGTGAGCAGAATATATGACAACGGAGGGTCGCGGGTTTACCTGACACACGGAGGGATATGGCGATGAGTCGATGGGAAGTGGGGCGGCCGTTTCCGCGGTCGGCGGCTGGAGATGTACCATGCTCCTGAGGAAGCTGCTGCCTTTGCCGCTACTGGCCGCGGGCCTAGTGCTGGTGGCAACCGTGCCGTTTCTGGGCAGCAAGGCCCGGTCTTCCCAGGAGATAGTCTCGCCCAAGGTCATGGTGACCCACTTGGAGATGGAGTACCTCACCGGCAGGTCAGCCCGTATCGACATGGAACTCAATGTGCACAACCCCAACGATGTTCCCATGGACATGAACATCAACCTGGAGCTTCTGGCCCGCAACAGCACGGGAGATGCGCAGTTCATCTCCCTAGGCAGTCTGACCGCAGTCGAC
>JASLXI010000176.1 GCA_030740415.1 Dehalococcoidia bacterium | reverse complement strand
TGGGAGTCCTGTTCTTTCTCGCTGGGGCATCGGGCCCAGCCTCCAACAGCTTTAAGGTATCCTCGACCCATTTCTTCCTCTGGACGCGGGTTATGCTGGCATAGCCCCTAGGAGGTATGCTAATGGTCGGGCCAGCCGACGGCTTCTCAAGCCAGCGGGCTAGGAAGAGGTCGAGGCCACCGAACACAGAGGTATCCTTGTGGCCCTTTTGTCTCTCCAGCCAGAGTATCTTCTTCAGGGTATCCAGTTCAGAGTTCAGCATGTCAGGATATGGCAGGTAACTATGGCGTGTTGGACTCTCGCCACTGCCTGGAGTTTTCGGCCTGTGCGTTCCTCTGTTCCTGTGTCCACCATGTCTTGATGTAGCTCAGGATCGCAAGCACCTCTTCCTCGATAAGTTGCCCCCTGAGAGTGGCATTTCCAGTTCATTTGGAGGAAGAACCATGCTCTCGCGAAGCACGTTGGTGCCGTCCAGGGTCATTGCGAGGAGTTATCCATCTGCGTGATGCGACGTATGACTTTTCGGGCCGTGGAAAGGGGTAAGAGCCAATTTGCCGATACCCTGCTGGCCTCCGTGGCAAGACCGACAGCTAGCCGAATAAAGGACGCAGCCGCTTTCCAGTCCGACCTCCCTTTTCTTCTAGGTATTCCAGAGTGTCCAACAGGCCGAAGAATTGTACGCGAGGGATAGCTAGCTGGGTCTCCTCGACCACCTCCTCGATGCTGGCCCCGCGCTTGGCTGCTTCGTTGGCGGCCTTAGCGATCAACCCCAGCCCCAGGGAGCCTGTGAAAGAGTCCACCATCTCTATGCGGCAGTCTCCCTGGAACTGCTCCTTGGCCTGGTTGGCTGAGTTCAGCGTCCCGCTTAGCTTAGCCGATATGTGGACGGATACGATCTCGTTGGTGGTCTGGCTCAATTCCTGGTATGGCTGTAGGAAATCTCCTACCGTGGGCTGAGACGTGGTAGGAAGACGAGAGTCACCCGTCAGTCGTTGGTAGAACTCATCGGGGAGGATTTCCACGCCATCGCGGTATACTTCGGTTCCAAAGTGTACGTTGAGAGGGACTACAGTTATCCCCACCCCCTTTGCCATCGCATGAGGCAGGTCGGCGGTGCTGTCAGTGACGATCTTAACGGCCACAGGGGTCTGCTCCTTACTCCACGGATACGATATAATTATAGTGGGGCTGCCCTCCAAAGACCACCTCTACCTCTACACCTGGGAAACGTGTGGGGATTACCTCGGCTGCCTTATTGACCTCGCCTTCCTGGGTATCTGCACCCCAATAGAGGGTGATGAGAGATCCATCTTCGGGGCTGGCCTCGGTAACCAGGTCAAGCAGTACGGCGGCTCTATCGGTGCCCGCCACCACCATCTGTCGCTCCAGAAGGCCCATAAACTGACCCTTGACTACCTTCACGCCACCCAACTCAGCGTCTCTCTGTGCAGCACATATAGCTCCGGAAACTACGGTGGAGGTGGACTGGGTCATGGCCTCTACGTTGTCTCGGAACTCCTGCCGTGAGTTAAATGACAGAAGTGCGGCGATGCCCTGGGGAATGGTCCTTGACGGGATGACGGTCATTTTCTTGGAGGATATAGAGGAGGCATATTCTGCTGCCGGTATTATATTGGAATTGTTGGGTAGGACGATAATCTGCTCAGCGGCGATGTCCTTGGCTGCATCGAGGATTTCCTGAGTGCTAGGATTCATTGTGTCCCCTCCCATCAGGACAGCGGAGGCCCCAGAATCCAAGAATATGTCCATGATGCCTTGGCCCGATGCTACTGCCAGCACTCCCACCGACTGAACCTTTTGCTCACGCCAGTGGGCCGCGACGAACTCCTGGTGCTGCTCATCCATGTTCACGATGCTCACCTCGGAGAGAGTACCTTTGGTCACGGAGTGGCTGAGCACTGGGCCTGGGTCTTGGGCGTGCACGTGCACCCTTATCATAGTGTCTCCCCCGACTACAACGGTTGAGGTGCCAAGGGACTGCATTTTCTCTATCATTTCATCGGCATCCAACGCTTCTCCAAGCAGGAGGAACTGCGTGCAGTATCCATAGAGGTCCTCCTCTGTGGCTTCCATGAAGGCCTCGCTGACGCCATGCACTTCAGTATTCACTTCCGGGGCGGTAAGCTCAATGCCGTCAGGCTCCTCTCCCTTCAGCCCCATAAGTGCTCCCTCCAGCAGAACAGACAGACCCTGGCCTCCGGCATCCACGACCCCGGCCTCCCGCAATACGGGGAGGAGCGAAGGAGTCCTGGCGACGGATTCCTTGGCAGCCCGGCACATAGTTTCCCACAGTTCAATGATGTCTACATTGACGATTGCTTGTGTCTGGGTGGCCTCAGAAATCTCTCGAATAACGGTGAGCATGGTGCCCTCCACGGGGTTGCCTACTGCCTTGTATGCTGCCGTGGTAGCCTCTGCCAGCCCCAGAGCGAGTGACTGGCAGTCGAAGTTACCCTTGCCATCCAGTCCCCTGGACAACCCCTGGAAGAATTGGGCCAGGATCACGCCGCTATTTCCTCTGGCCCCCATAAGAGCGCCCCGTGCCATGGTGGGGACGAGTTGTGAAGCTGGAATGTCCGCGGCCTTGGCTATCTCAGCTTCCAAGGCCTTCATGGTCAACAACATGTTGGTTCCCGTATCCCCATCGGGAACAGGGAAGACGTTGAGGGCGTTGATGGCCTCTACCTTGATCTCAAGGGCCCTGCGACCCTGGAGGAGCATACGCCCCAGATCTTCAGCACCCAGGGAAGATATTACCGCTCCAGTATCTTTTTCCATATCCAGTTACCCAGGGCGGTGGCCATGATACCTTTGGACATTGCCAAAGTCACCGCCATCTGATAATCTAAGTGCCTGGATTTTACTTAATCTGCACATATTCGTCAAAGTGACAAATATACTAGATTTCACTGGTGTGGAACGAAGAGGATAAGAAATGGCTAAGTGTCAGTTGTGTGGCAAGGCGGGGCACTCAGGGAATAATGTGAGTCATTCTAAGCGGAGAACCAAGACCCGTTTTATGCCCAATATCCAGCATGCTACCCT
>JASLXI010000175.1 GCA_030740415.1 Dehalococcoidia bacterium | reverse complement strand
AAGAAGGTCCCAAGGGTCCGGCTGTTCGCCGGTTAAAGCGGCACGCGAGCTGGGTTCAGAACGTCGTGAGACAGTTCGGTCTCTATCCGTCGTGGGCGCAGGAGATTTGAGGGAGGCTCTCCCTAGTACGAGAGGACCGGGAGGGACAGACCTCTGGTGTGCCGGTTGTCCCGCCAGGGGCACCGCCGGGTAGCCACGTCTGGAGTGGATAAGCGCTGAAAGCATATAAGCGCGAAGCCCTGCCCAAGACTAGATCTCCCATCCTTCCATTGGAAGGAGTAAGGCCACAGGTAGACTACCTGTTTGATAGGCCGCAGGTGTAAGTCCCGTAAGGGATTGAGCCTAGCGGTACTAATCGGCCGAGGACTTGACCCACATTCAGGCGCGTAGACCTCTATTCATGGGGCCAGGAGTGAAATCCTGTCCCTGGTTCCGGGTGACAATTAGTACTATAGGCGTTAGACTTATAGGTGTAGGGTTACACCCTACCGACGCGGGGTGGAGCAGTGGCAGCTCGTCGGGCTCATAACCCGAAGGTCGTTGGTTCAAATCCAACCCCCGCTACCAAGGAATGGCATGGGGAAGGCTCCAGAAAGCCGCAAGGTCTGGGAGCCTTCCCTCTTTTTTATCGGTCGATAATAGGCGACGATGCCTTGAGTTGAGGTAGGGTGGTGTGATAAACTGCGTCCAGATTTGTCCTGCCAGCAGAGAAGAGTGAGGTAGATATCGATGGCTAGTACTACAGAGCGCCCCAGTGAATATAAAGTGGTCGGCACGAGGCCCATCCGGCACGATGGCGTAGACAAGGTTACGGGTCGGGCCAAGTTCAGCGCGGACGTTCATCCTCTGGGCCTTCTACATGGCAAGACGCTGCGCAGCCCCCACGCTCATGCCCGCATCAAGTCTATCGACGTGAGCAAAGCCCTGAAACATCCGGGGGTGAGGGCGATTGTGACCAGCAAGGATCTTCCGGAGACCCCTGATGCGCCTGTCTCTCTTGGAGAGGGGCCTATGGTCAACCTGCGTTTTCTCTCTGCAAACATCCTTGCCCAAGATAAAGCTCTTTACAAGGGTCATGCTGTGGCGACAGTGGCCGCGGACTCCCCACATATTGCAGAGGAGGCCCTTGCCCTGATCGATGTGGACTACGAGGTGCTTCCCCCGGTCATGTCTGCCCTGGATGGGATGAAGGATACCGCTGTTATCCTCCACGACAAGCTGACTACTACTTCTCTGGGTAAGGACACTGGTAAGGTCAGCAACGTTGCAACCCAGGCACAGTTCTCTGCCGGCGATGTGGAGAAGGGGTTTAAGGAGGCCGACCTGGTATTGGAGCGGGAGTTCACCACTCCAACTGTGCATCAGGGGTACATTGAGCCTCAGTCTGTTACGGCCCTGTGGAATGCCGATGACGAGATTACCATTTGGACAGGCACTCAGGGACACTTTGGCATCAGACAGAATGCCGCGGCCGTGCTGGGAGTTCCAGTGTCTCAGATCCTTGTAATACCTTTGGAGATTGGCGGAGGTTTTGGAGCAAAGACGGCGTTCTATTTCGAACCGCCAGCCGCCGTGTTATCGAGAATGACAGGGCATCCTGTGAAGATGACCATGACCCGCGCCGAGGTCCTAGAGGCTACGGGGCCTGGGTCCGGCTCGTATATAAGGGTGAAGATGGGGGTGAAGAAGGATGGGACTATCGTTGCGGCCCAGGCCTACCTGGCCTTTGAGGCTGGCGCATTCCCAGGTTCTGCGGTGAATGCTGGTGCGATGTGTATGTTGAACATGTACAACATCGAGAACATACTAATAGATACCAACGACGTGGTTGTAAACAAGCCCAAAGTGGCTGCATATCGTGCCCCCGGATCTCCGCAGGGCACCTTCGCCGTTGAGTGTGTGGTGGACGAGATCTGTGAGCAGTTGGGTATGGACCCCTTGGAGTTTCGTCTGAAGAACGCCTCCAAGGAGGGAGACCGCCAGGCTTCTGGTGTCCCCTTTGGTAGGGTTGGGAACATAGAGAACCTCATGGCTGCCAAGGAGAGCCATCACTACAATGCTCCTCTGGAAGGGAAGCATCGGGGCAGGGGTATTGCGAGCGGTTTCTGGTTCAATGGCGGGATGCAGTCCAGTTGCAATATCTCCGTCAATCCGGACGGCACCGTTAATCTCGTGGAAGGTTCGATGGATATCGGCGGAACTAGGGCGTCCATTGCAATGCAGGCTGCTGAGGTCCTTGGCCTGTCCGCAGAGGACGTACATCCGCTGGTGGCCGACACAAACTCCGTGGGATATACAGCGGTGACGGGCGGAAGCCGGACCACGTTTGCTACGGGCTGGGCCGCTTATGAAGCTGCTCAGGATGTGTTGGGTCAGATGAAAGAGCGAGTGTCCAAGCTCTGGGAGACCTCGGTGGAAGAGGTGGAGTTCAATGATGCGGTCTTCACCCGCAGGGGCGACTCTGAGCAGCAGATTACCTTCAAGGATCTGTCAGGTCGCCTGATGGAGACGGGCGGTCCCCTTGTGGGCAAGGGCACCGTTTCACCTCGCGGCGTCGGCGCTGCCTTCGCTCACCACATTGTTGATGTCGAAGTCGACCCAGAGACGGGCAAGGTGGAGGTCCTACGCTACACAGCAATCCAGGATGTGGGGAAGGCCATTCACCCCAGCTACGTTGAAGGGCAGTTACAGGGTGGTGTTGCTCAGGGCGTTGGCTGGGCCATCAATGAAGAGTACTTCTACAACGACCAGGGGTTGATGGCAAATGCCTCCTTCCTGGACTATCGCATGCCAACGTCTCTGGACCTGCCTATGATAGACACCATCCTAGTGGAAGTGCCCAACCCCGGACATCCCTTTGGTGTGCGTGGCGTGGGTGAGGTATGCATTGTGCCCCCGCTTGCGGCTGTTGCTAATGCGGTCTCCCATGCCATAGGGGTAAGGATGTATGACCTGCCCCTGAACCCAGGCCGCATCCTAGGGGCTTTGTGGGAGAAGGAGAAAGGGGCAAAGTAACCCTTTTCGGCTCTTCTATGTGAGCTTGTGGAGAAGGTTCTCCATGTTTGCCG
>JASLXI010000174.1 GCA_030740415.1 Dehalococcoidia bacterium | reverse complement strand
TTCCACCTCTTTGGCTATCTCGGCTACCACTGGTGCTGCCCCGGTCCCGGTTCCACCACCCATACCCGCGGCGACGAAAACCATGTCGGATCCCTTTATTGACTCGTATATCTCTTCCCTGCTCTCCTCTGCGGAATCTCTACCTGTGTCTGGGTCTCCCCCAACGCCTAGGCCTCTGGTGAGCTTCTCCCCCATGCGAATCCTCAAGGGTACTTCGCAACGCATCAGAGCCTGAGCATCTGTGTTCACGCCCACGTATTCCACACCCTGAACACGCTCCCGGAACATCCGGGAGACCGCGTTGCAACCTCCTCCACCGACTCCAACGACCTTGATCTTGGCTATACCGTCACTTTCATAGGATTGACTGCCCATGACGATCCCTCCTTCTTTGCTATGCATGAACCCTATGTGCAAGATTATTCAGCCAGTGCTTCACAAGGAAGCTATACTTGGAAATTCCGTTGCTACTCAGTGAGTTTCCGTCCATGTGAGAATGCCTTGCGTCCCAGAGGAGAAGGCCAAGGGCAGTAGCGAAGGCAGGGTCCTCGAGGTCCTGAGGCACCCATGCCGATGCCGATGGAACTCCGATTCTTACCGGGCCCGGCCATATGCTGCTTGCCAACTCCTCTAGGCCTAATAACTTGGACGACCCGCCGGTCAACACCAGACCTCCCGGAGGGGCATTACTCAGACCTGCGCTGTTTACCTCCCTAAGAATAAGGTGCAGCAACTCATCAACGCGGTCGTGGATCACCTCACATAGATTCTTGCGGGAGACGTGAGAGAAGGACTGGTTCCCAAAACCAGGCAACCTTATGTCCTCCTGGTTGTCTACGGCTTCCGGAATGGCGTGCCCGTACTTAAGCTTTGCTTCCTCTGCGGCCAGAGAGAAGGTTGTGAAAGCTATGGAAATATCCCGGGTGACTTGAAAGCCTCCCACTGGTATGACACCTGTGTGCCATATGCTGCCTTCAAGAAAGATCGAGACGTCGCTGGTGCCACCACCCATATCGACCAATACCACACCCAAGTCCCGCTCATCTTCCGAGAGGACAGCTTCCGCACTGGCCAGAGGCTCTATCACCATACCCCTCAGTTTGACTCCGGCCCTGCGCAACGCTTCCACCAGGTTGTCTACGGATGTCGGGCTGGCCATGACTACGTGACTTTCTACCTCTACCGTTGAAGCATACATGCCAATCGGGTCATGTACGCCCCAGTTTCCGTCGATGGAGTAGTCCCGGGGAATCACGTGAAGGACTCTGTCACCTGGAGTTGAGCCGTTGGCGTAGCAAGCCTGGACCACTTGTGCCACATCGTTGGAGCCAACGGGGCTGTTATATTGCCGATTGTCCAGAGATGCTCTGGAGTTCACATAGTTGATATGGCTTCCTGTGATGCCAACGTAAGCAGAAGATATCTTCACTCCTGCCTGGGCTTCGGCCTCCCGTAGCGAGGACTGAATCACCTGCTGCACCTCTGAGAGATTGCTTACCATGCCCTTCTGCATGCCCCGGGAAGGGACGGTGCCGACACCGATGACCTGCACGTTGCCAGCCAAGTCCGAGCGTCCGATCAAAGTGCAAACCTTGGTTGTCCCCACATCTATTGCTACATGATACGTTTCGTTTCTCATCACTCACCACCTCCTTTGATTTCCTGCTCGAGAGAATCCCCTGGTGCTGGGGGGAAGGCCGCTGTGAAGAGAGAGGGTTCAATCGCAAAGAGATATCTAGCTACCTGGGATCCTGCCATATAAGGCCTTGTATTTCGTTCCACTGCGACTTTACCCCCCAGACCAGTTCGGGATCTATAAGAAGGGAGTACCCTTCTAAATACGCTCCGCCACCCTCATTCGGGCGCTTCGACTACGATGATTTGTCTGGACCTCCTCGCGGGAGGGGGAAATTACCTTCTTATTTATCAACCGTATGCTTTTGACTTCTCTGCTCTCCTGCCTGAAAAAGGTCTTTACCAAGCGATCCTCGAGGGAGTGATAGCTGATTACAACCAATCTGCCACTCCGTTCAAGCAGGGAGATTGCCTGGCCCAGCGCCAGTTCCAGATTTGCGAGTTCGCCGTTTACCTCCATGCGGATTGCCTGGAAGGTACGGGTCGCGGGATGAGTCCGGCCCCAGGCACTCCGGACAGCCCTGGACACCACCTTGGCAAGGTGGAGAGACGTATCTATGGGACGGTTCTCCAACACTTCTTTCACAATTCGGTCAGCTCGGTACTCTTCGCCATAGGTGCGAATTATCCGCGTGAGATCATTACGAGAGTAGTGATTGACTACATCCCAGGCTGTAATCTCTTGCCTGGGATCAAACCGCATGTCCAAGGGCTCTTCCGCTCGAAAGCTGAACCCTCTACCCTCCCCTTCCAACTGGAGAGAAGAAAGGCCCAAATCGAAGAGGATACCATCTACGGAATAGAACTCCTGCCCATTTGCGATCCCTCTTAAATTGCTGAAATTGTCGTTAACCAGCACTACGCGGTCGAGAAATATCTGCAGGTTCTCCCCCGCTGTTTCCAGGGCCTGAGGGTCAAGGTCTATTCCCAAGAGCTGCCCCTCAGGAGAGCTCGCCTCCAGGATAGCTTGAGAGTGGCCTCCCTCTCCGACGTTGCAATCGATATAGCTACTCCCAATCTTGACTCGGAGGCCCTCAATCACTTCGCGAGTGAGTACAGGGACATGGTATGTCACAGCCATAACAGTCACGGACGCTCCTCCGAGGTCTCGGCAATGCGCGAGGCTTCCTCGTCCAGGAACGCGCTCTCCTCGAGCCATGCCTCCTTGTCCCATATCTCCAAGAAATCCCCCATCCCAGCGATGACCACTTCTTCACCTATTTGGGCGTAGCGCCTCAAGGATATTGGTAGAAGCACCCTTCCCTGTCGATCGGCTTCCAGGTTATATGCTGCTGAAAAACTGACTCTCCGCAATCTCCTGTCCTTCGCCTTGTTTAGACCTATAGCAGCCACACGGCTGGCGAAGGTCTCCCACTGGTCTGGGGTATAAATTGCGATACAACGGTCAAAACCGCGAGTGAGGACAATGCCTCCCTGGAAGGCATCTCTGAACCGGGTCGGCAATGAT
>JASLXI010000173.1 GCA_030740415.1 Dehalococcoidia bacterium | reverse complement strand
CCATGTGGGCACGCTGACTCTAGAGAGGCTGGAGAGCCACTTTGAAGCCAAGGAGTTCGGAAAGCTGCACCGCCCTGGGAACTTCTTCGATTTCACCCGTTATCGGCCTACCTCCCGGTTTGTCGATGGTCAGCGCGAGCTGGTGGTCCCTAACACAAACATATACTACGCTCTTGGGACCGATGGCCCTGATTTCCTCTTCATCCATTTAATGGAACCCCACGCCTTTGCTGAGAGGTATGTTAAGTCCGTGGTGGAGCTTCTCAAGACGCTGAATATCAAGCGTTACTGCCGTGTTAGTGGGATGTACAACGCTGTGCCACATACCCGGCCTCTGCGGGTCACAGGTTCTCCGGAGCTGGAGAAGATACCAGGCATGGAGGGTCTCATCACGCCCCGTCAGGCAACGGGAGGTTACCAGGGTCCAACTAGCATCATGAACTCGTTAACGGAGGAGCTTGAGAAACTGGGCACGGAGATGATCAACTTCATGGTGCACTTGCCTCACTATTTGAGCCTGGAGGAGGACTATGCCGGGACAGCTCGGCTGATGGAAGTCCTGTGTGCACTCTATAACCTTCCGCAGGGCCTCGCGGAAAAGGATAGAGGTACCGATCAGTATCAGGAGATGGGCGACCAAGTAGCCCATAACTCTCAAGTCAAAGCCCTTATATCGCAGTTGGAAGAGTACTACGACGACCAGCATAATCCTGAGCCCGCACAGGAGGATCCGCCTCTTGCTCCCGATGTGGAGAGCTTCCTCCGTGAGATCGGCCTCAAGCTGGATGATAACTAGAGTCGCTCAGAGAATTCTTCGATAGCCACGCGGTTGCCTCCCCGTTACCTTGACCTGACCTCCTGTTGTGTGATACTCTCTTGGCCACAAAGGCAAAGACGGAGACGAGTAAGGGAGATGTCCCCGCCCAGCGAGTCTGACATGGTGAGAGCAGACGCGAAAGGCCTCCTGGAAAATCACTCCTGAGCTGTCCGCCGAAAACCAAGGTGAACTGGGGTAAGTAGATCGGGCCGGGGTCGTACGCCGTTACCAGTGACGAGGGCATGATAGTGTCCTGAGTGAGTGCCCCGATTATTTTGGGGAAAAAGGGTGGTACCACGGGAATTCGTATCCCGTCCCTTAGTGGGGGCGGGATTCTTGTTTTGTAGGGGGAATCATGGAAATACAGTTGTACGACACTACTCTGAGAGACGGAGCACAGCAGGAGGGCATCTCTCTCTCTGCGGAAGACAAACTCAAGATTACCCGCAGGCTTGATGAGCTGGGAGTCCATTACGTTGAGGGTGGCTGGCCTGGCTCCAATCCGAAGGACGTTGAGTATTTCCAAAGGATCAAAGCGCTTTCCTTTTCCAATGTTCGTATCTCGGCCTTCGGTAGCACACGACGGACCGGAATACGGGTGGAGGACGACGGCAATATTCAGGCGCTGCTGGCGGCAGAGACTCCCGCCGTGACCCTGGTTGGGAAGAGCTCGGACCTCCATGTTCTCAGGGTGCTGGAGACCACGCTGGAGGAGAACCTGGCTATGATAGCGGACTCTGTCTCTTTCTTGAAAAAGCAGGGGCGCACCGTCTTCTACGATGCGGAGCACTTCTTCGATGGTTTCAAGGCAAACGCAGAATATGCGCTTCAGAGCGTCAAGGTGGCGGCGGAAGCTGGCGCGGACTGTCTGGTGCTGTGCGACACCAACGGCGGTGTTCTCACTGCGGAGATAGCCGATATAGTCTCTCTAGTTGGCCGGGAGGTGAAGACCTCTCTGGGCATCCACTGCCACAGTGATGCAGACATGGCCGTCGCCAACACCCTAGCCGCGGTGATGGCCGGAGCTACCCAGGTCCAGGGCACAGTCAACGGATATGGCGAGAGGTGCGGCAATGCCAATCTCCTCTCTATCATAGCCAACCTGAAGGTGAAGATGGGAATTCCCTGTGTGACCGACGAGCAGCTTGCCGGCCTTACCGAGGCATCCCATTATGTCAGCGAGATTGTGAACATTCCGCCCAACGGCCAGCAGCCTTACGTGGGAGTCAGCTCATTTAGTCACAAAGGGGGCCTGCATGCGGCCGCGGTAGCGAAGGTGGAGGGGAGCTACCAGCACATTGATCCGGAGACGGTTGGGAATGCCAAGCGTGTGGTGATTTCCGAGCGATCTGGGCGTGGGAACATCCAGCATCGGCTCAATGAGCTGGGGTTGGCGGATAAGGTGAGCAGGGAGCAGGTGGTTAATCTACTAGATAAACTAAAGGTGCAGGAGAGCAAGGGGTTTCAGTACGAAGGTGCGGAGGCATCCTTTGATCTCATGGTGAGGAGGGGCATTGAGGGGTATAAGCCTCCCTTCGATATGGTGGACTTTATGGTGCTTGTGGAGAACCATCGTCGGGTTCCTACCAATGGCGACCAGGAGGATATGCTATCGGAGGCGGTGGTCAAGGTGAGGGTTGGATCTCAGTTGATGCACACCGCCGCGGAGGGCAATGGCCCGGTGAACGCTCTGGATAATGCTCTGAGGAAGGCCCTGCTGGGGTCCTACCCGTCCCTCGACCAGGTAAAGCTGCTGGACTACAAGGTGCGTGTGGTTGACCAGGGCCAGGATACCAGGGCCGTGGTCAGGGTGCTCATCGAGTCCACCGACGGCAAAGCTCAGTGGCAGACGGTAGGCTCTTCCAGCAACATCATCGAGGCGAGTTGGATGGCGCTGGCTGATAGTCTTGAGTATTTTTTGATACGGCAGGAGTGAGAGACGGCTGAAGTCAGCAGGATGTGCGACCCCCCCCCCCTCATGCTCGTGGTTCAGTAGGCCAAGTACGAGCGGACGGTCGATAAAGTGTAAAATTACCACCAGGCCGTTTCATCGGGGTGCAGCAGCCTGGCTTCCATCTCCTCGCGCCAGGGTCCTGCCGTCAGGTACTTCCATCCGCCGTCGGCGAAGATGACGACGATGCTGCCGCCGTCCATTCGCTGTGCCACCCGCTGGGCGCAGTTGAGGACAGCGCCTGAGGACACACCCGCGAAGATACCTTCCTTCTCCAGAAGGGAACGGGAGCATTCGAAGGCTTCCTGGGTATCCACAAGGAACCTCCCATCCAGC
>JASLXI010000172.1 GCA_030740415.1 Dehalococcoidia bacterium | reverse complement strand
CCCGCTTTCAGAGCTGGCCTGATGATCTCTTCTGTGAGGAGAGCGCGGGCGGCGGCGAATAGCAGAAGTTCTGTGCGAGTGGGAATATCCCGGGCATTTTTGAGCCATCGCTCCATCCTTTTCCCGAAGGCTGTCCCTCCAGGGTCGCGGACGACGGTGGAGGCCAGGCTCAGACGCTGCAAGTGGCGACTGAGAGCTTTGGCTTGAGTTGACTTGCCGCTTCCTTCCCCTCCCTCAAAGACCACGAACACTGGTTTGCCTGACACACTGTTAGCTGCTTCCTGGTGTTGGAGTTCTGGGATAGAAGGCCCAGCTGTCGTCTTAGGCACGCAGCGAATCCTTGATGATCGCTACACGGCGTTTAGGATCTCTGCCGCGGCTGCGGGACTGCAGGTTGTGGCGCTCCGCCAGCAGGTGTTGGAGACGACGGATATAGGCGCTTTGGGGACTTAGTTCCACTATGTCCTCTCCGGTCCCCATCTGGGATATGGCCTCCTCTGTTTCCTGAATAGCAGATTTGACGGCTCCTGTTTTCTCTCTTGGAAAGATGGAGTGCACGAATCGTTTCATCTGGGGCAACGTGTTGTTGCGCAGCACGTATACCGGTATGCCTGCAGCCTCAGCATCCCTTACCTTCTGCGGTTTGGAGCGGTAATATGCTTTGGAGGTGATAAGGAGGTTTGCCTCCGGCAGGCTCTGTACAGTATCGATTGGTGCGTCTAACTCCCGGGATGCCGTCTCCAAACGCTTGCGGTCGATCCCGAAGGGATAGACATGCACAGACTTGCCCTCTTTCAGAGAGAGTCTGCGAATCTCCCGGTCATCCACCGATGTGACAGGAGTTTTCTCTTTCTTTATCCGACCGTCCTGGTCCACCCAACGAACCTCGGCGTTGGAATGTTGACCACGAAGGCTTGCGTCCACCGCTTCTCCTACATCGGGGTGCACCGTGACCTGATCCCAGTCTTGGATTTCTACCATGACGTCAAAGGTAGGCGGTGCCTTGCGTTCCAGTATGGACTTTTGGGTACCTCTCCTCTTAGCTTCTTCGTCTCCCAGGGTTACTGTCTGAATGCCGCCTATCAGATCGGATAGGGTGGGGTTCATTGTGAGGTTGTGGAGGACGTTGCCGTGGGCCGTAGCCACGAGCTGCACACCTCGTTCGGCGATGGTACGTGCCGCCAGTGCTTCTAGTTCAGTACCGATCTCATCTATGACGATGACCTCGGGCATGTGATTTTCCACAGCTTCAATCATCACGGCGTGCTGCAAGTTGGGTGTGGGCACCTGCATTCGCCGGGCATGTCCGATGGCAGGATGAGGTATGTCGCCATCCCCTGCGATCTCGTTGGACGTATCCACGATGACCACCCTTTTTTTTAAATCATCGGCCTCCACCCGCGCTACCTCCCTGAGCATGGTCGTTTTTCCCACCCCGGGCCGTCCTAGCAGCAAGATGCTGTTTCCAGACTCTACCAGGTCCTGGATGGTTTTGATGGTGCCATATACAGCCCTTCCCACGCGACAGGTCAGCCCTACCACTCGTCCCTGCCGGCTGCGTATTGCCGAGATGCGGTGAAGGGTACGCTCAATGCCGGCACGGTTGTCTCCTCCAAAGGCGCTGATTCGGGAGACGACATATTCTATGTCCTGTTCTGTGACATCGATGGGGCTCAGGACAGTCTCGTCGCGAGAGAAGCGAGCCTCAGGAGGTCGCCCGAGGTCTAGGATAGCCTCCAAGAGTTCGTGTCGGTCAGGGTGCTGGCGTAGAGTGTCCGCTACATGCGGAGGTAGGATGTCCAGCAGAGCTTCAAGGTCGTCTATGATTACTTTTTGGTTTGACATGCTTCACTGGTACGTTCTGAATTCTTGACGATGTTCAGAAAATAGCGATGAAATCTCAGGTCATCAGTTAGTTCGGGATGAAAGGCGCAGGTGATTAGATTGCCTTGCCGGGCTGCCACGATACTGTTGTCAGGTAGTTGACATAATATGTTCACGCCAGCGCCGACATTCTCAATGAGAGGTGCTCGGATGAAGACACAATGGAAGTGGTTTTTGCCCAGTGATGGTATAGGCAGATCAGCCTCGAAGCTGTCGACTTGTCTACCGAAAGCGTTGCGTTTCACTACTACATCCATTACTCCCATGGTTTTGTAGGAAGATAGGGGATAGGAAGAATTAGTGGTCAGTCTGCCCAAGAGGATGAGTCCTGCGCAGATGCCCATCACGGGAAATCCTGACTTGGCGAGTTCTTTCAATGGTTCCAGCAAGCCATATTCGGACATGAGATTGCTGATGGTAGTACTTTCGCCGCCCGGCACGATCAGACCATCCAGGCCTTCGAGTTGAGAAACCAGACGCACTTCTGTCGCCTCTGCTTCTAGGCTATTTAGCATGGAAAAATGCTCGGCGAAAGCACCCTGCAGGGCTAGGACTCCAACCTTGAGTGACATAAGAGGCCTACCACCCCCTAGGTGCCAGGAGTTCTTCGCTAGGAATGGCGCGGATGGCCAGTCCAGACATGGCGCCTCCCAGACCCCTGGAGACCTCAGCAATGATCTTGGGGTCGTTGTAGTGGGTGACGGCCTGCACAACGGCCCAGGCCATCAAGGGAGGGTTGGAGGATTTAAAGATGCCCGACCCTACGAATACGCCGTCGGCTCCCAACTGCATCATCAGAGCAGCGTCGGCGGGGGTGGCAATGCCCCCGGCGGAGAAGTTGACCACGGGCATGCGGCCCTGACGCTTAACCTCCTGAACCAGGGTGAGTGGCGCTCCCAGGTTTTTGGCCTCAGTGGGTAGTTCGTCGTGGGGCATGTTCTGGATTTTACGAATTTCACCTTGGACAGTGCGGTTGTGCTTTACGGCTTCCACAATGTCGCCGGTGCCCGCCTCTCCTTTGGTGCGAATCATAGCGGCGCCCTCCGCTAAACGGCGCAGGGCCTCTCCTAGATCGCGGCAGCCACAGACAAACGGAACCTTGAAATCGTGCTTCCAAACGTGGTGCTCCTCGTCGGCGGGGGTAAGTACTTCGGATTCGTCGATGTAGTCTACACCCAGAGCTTCCAGAACCTGAGCCTCTGCGAAGTGCCCGATACGACACTTCGCCATTACTGGAATGCTGACGGCTTTCTGAATCTCAATAATCTTGGTAGGGTCAGACATTCGG
>JASLXI010000171.1 GCA_030740415.1 Dehalococcoidia bacterium | reverse complement strand
TACTTGCATATGGTAGGCATCCGGCACATCCTGGCGTCGCCCTTCCACCCACAGACCAACGGGAAGCTGGAGAGGTATCACCGTACCTTGAAGACCGAGGTGAACCAAGTGCCCTACGAGGTAGTGTCGGACCTGGAGAGTGCCATCCAGTCCTTCGTGGACTTCTACAACCACCAGAGGTACCACAAAGCCCTGGGGAACGTGACTCCGGCTGATGTATTGGAGGGTCAACGAGAGCTTATCCTGGCACGAAGGAAGGAGGTGCAGCGAGAGACCTTCGAGGGGCGGAGGCGGTACAATCAGGTAGTCCGGGAAGCCATGAAACCGGGGGCCTCACCACTCTGATCTCTTCGATCGAATAGTGTCCCAAAACCGCTGACTGCTAACAGTTTTCCGAACAGATTCTGGGTTGGGAATCGGGACATATCTAGCATGTTGGTAAGGCCATTTTAGGCATTCCAAGGCAGTCGTATCCCAGCAAGCGAAGCCTACCCCTAGGCGTTCTTCTCCGCCAAACTTGCCAAAACAGTGCCGGGGTTCATGGGCGCTTTTGTCATGCGGACACCGGTGGCATTGGATACGGCGTTGCCGACAGCCGCGATTACGGGGACAATAGGGATCTCCCCAGCCCTTCCTCTCAAGCCGAATGGGTGACCGGGGTTGGGCACCTCGACTATCACCGTATCTATCATCGGCAGGTCAAGGGTGGTGGGCATTCGGTAATCCAAGAATGTGGAGTTGGCGACGGTACCATCCTGGGTGTAGAAGTACTCCTCGTTCAGGGCCCAGCCGACTCCCTGGGCTGTGGAGCCCTGTGCCTGCCCCTCCACCATATCTGGATGAACTGCCTTGCCAACGTCTGTAAAGGTAGTGAACCGCAGGATTTTCACCTTGCCCGTCTCAGGGTCCACCTCCACGTCCACGATGTTGCCGCCGAATAGGACTCCGCCTGGCCCGGTTGGAAAGGTATAGCCGGTGCACGTGATGGGGCCGCCGGTGCGCATGAGGTTCCCCGCCAGCTCTTTGAAGGTCAGCCTGTCCGCCGGATTTCGAGTGCAGATGAAGACACCGTCGGTGAACTCCACGTCTTTACCTTGTACCTCCCACAGCAGGGCGGCGCGGGCCTTCATTTGAAGCTCGACCTCTTCTGCCGCCGCGATGGCAGCCAAGCCTGTTGCGTACGTGATCTTGCTGCCGTTGGCCACGCCGCTCCAGCCCGCGGAGTCTGTATCGCCCGTTGTGGACACCACGTCTTCAACATCTAGGCCCAAGATCTCCGCGGCGTGCATTGCCACTGTGGTACGGGTACCACTGAGATCGTTGGAGCCCGTGACGAGGGTTATGGTCCCGTTCGTGTTGACGCTGATGGTGGCAACGTGGGGCGTGCCCCCTTCGCCGCCTATGGCCCTAGCGGCCACGGACACCCCTCGACCGCGGTTGGGGCCCCCAAGGGGAGCGGTGTAGTGCGGATGGGCTTTCATCGCCTCCTCAAGCTCCTTGCAGGCAATACGCGGGTACTGCACTCCGTTCGGCATCCGGTCTCCTTCCGCGACAGCGTTACGCAGCCGGAAATCCATGGGATCTATGTTCAGCTTCTCTGCCAGCTCGTCTATCACACCCTCGACTGCGAAGGTCGCTGGTGGCTGGCCGGGTGCCCGGTAACTCTGCATCTTCTGGGTGTTGGTGACGACATCGTAGCCGTCCACCTCAAAGTTCTCAATTTTGTAGACACTGAGACCGTTCTGAACGCCCGCGGCCACGGGGGAGCCTGGGAATGCTCCGGCCTGGTAGGCAAGGTAGAACTGGGCAGCTGTGATTCGTCCATCCTTATCGGCTCCCATCTTGATACGCATGTGGGTTCCTGAGGCGGGGCAGGTGCTCTCAAAGGTTTCCTTACGACTCAGGACCATCTTTACAGGGTGGCCGCTTATCTTGGACAGAATCGCAGTCATGGGGTTGAGGGGATTGGTGTTTGGTCCCTTGCCTCCGAATCCCCCTCCGCATTCCATAGCGACAACCTTCAACATCGACTCGGGAATGCCGATGATGGCGGCAGTGCCATCGCGAACATCAAAGGTTCCCTGGGTAGTGGTCCAAAGCATCACGTGGCCGTCCCGATTCCATTGTGCAATAGAGGCGAAGGGCTCAATGTAGCTGGGGTGGACCGCCTGGGTGGAGAACTCCCGCTCTACGACAACATCTGCCTCTTTGAACCCACTCTCCAAATTACCACGCTTTGCTTGGAAGTGACCGGCAATGTTGCTCTTTGTTCCCGAATCTTCCTTCCCCGCCGGGCCGCCGCGTAACACTGTGGTCAGGTTACTGTGGACGAGGGGCGCATCTTCCTTGAGGGCGTCCTGAATCGTGAGAACGGCGGACAGCACCTCGTAGTCCACTTGGATGAGCTTAACTGCCTCTTCGGCGACGTGAGGGGTAGTAGCGGCGATGGCCGCTACGGGATGTCCCACGTACAGCACCCTGTCACGGGCAAGGAAGTGCTCTGCCATGACCCGTGCGCCACGAAACTGCTCGGCAAAAAAATCGATAGGCCGCTGGTCGAAGATGGGGAAATCCTTGGCAGTGATAACGGCCATTACTCCTGGGACGGCCTCAGCCTTGCTGGTGTCAATAGAGCGGATTTGGGCGTGAGAGTGGGGGCTGGTCAGCATCTTGCCGTGAAGCATTCCGGGCAGGTGGACATCGGCCCCGAACCTGGCAGCGCCAGTTACCTTGTCCAGAGCGTCGAGGCGGGCTGCCCGGGTGCCTATAACCCTAAATTGGTCTGATTTTGCAGTGCCCTTATTTGCGGATATAGTCAAGGGAGTTCCTCCTTTATTCCTTCACCTCGTTAGAATAGTCATTCCCCTTTTCAATATCAACCCAGGTGGGTTTAGCCCGTTCATAGCGCGCAAGTAGAAGGAGACTGCGTCAAGATCTGATACAAGCGGACTGAAAGCCTAGCTTGTCGAATGGACATCCCCGAAGGTTCGGTCTAGCCCAACCCTGCAATCTGAATAACCCGCTAGACTAATATAATGACAGATATATGGGTGTAAGGCATCGCCTTACTACGCGGCGGGGACCGTCAGCAATCTGGTCAACGCTGCGATGTCCGGGACCCCTTCAAGAAAACTGACCAGCTTGACGATGCTTTGTATTATCGGGTGGTCGATGGAGGCAGCGGTGT
>JASLXI010000170.1 GCA_030740415.1 Dehalococcoidia bacterium | reverse complement strand
CGAAGAAGGTGGTTCGATAATCTGTATAGCGGTCCTGAACCGGATCATAGTGCCCATCGTACGCCTCGTGGACCTGGTCATAGACACGCTTTGCCAGCTTGCTGACCCCGGTGAGCTTGGGCTCCCGGACACCAGCCGCCTCCCGATAGCGATTAAGTACTGATATTATCCCATCCATTCCTGAAAGAGCACCGATGCGATTCAGCTCCACCCCCTGGCGACCCACCACTGACGAATCAAAGGGAAGATATATCAACCCGCCTTGTGCCTCCGCCTGCCGCTGTATCCCTGTCTGATGCAGCCCTGCCTGAGTAGCAAAAATATTTCTCCCCAAGATGGGCTGCTTCTCTGGGATAAGAACCACATCTTTCTGTATCAAGTCAGCTATCTCTGCCAGCGCCTCAAGCTCGAATCCAGGGTCGCCATATTCGCGGATGTAGTTGACCAGAACCTGTTCCAGTGCAGCATTCCCCGTGCGCTCGCCAAGGCCGGCGAAAGTTACATTAACCTTTCTGCAACCATAGCGAAAGGCAGCCATACTGTTGGCTGTAGCGTAGCCGAAGTCGTTATGGCCATGAAACTCCATTTCCGCCCCCGCAGCCCGAGAGAGTGCGGAAACAAGTCGTGGAATGCCAAAGGGGAGGGCAGCATAGGGGTCGGGTGTCCCCAGGCCCAGGGTATCACAGACCCTGAAACGGGCTCGGCCCTTGGTCTCCTCCATCACCCGGCACATAAATGGTATAACCCAGCCTTCTACATCGGACCTGGTCGCGTCCTCCAGGTGGACACGAGGGGTAATACCATGCTCGCAAGCCGTGAGAATAGGTGCCAGATACCTTTCAATGGCCTCCTCTTTGCTGTGTAAGCCAAGTCGGTCGAAGATATGATGGTCGGAACATGAGGCCAGCATCCCCGTCTCCTTAACCTTACCTCCGGATATCTGCACCAAGTCCCTGATATCCTTAGGGTTAGCCCGGGTCCAGGTGGTAACCCGGGGACAGTCGTACCCTCTTCCCAAGAGCTTCTCCAAAGCCCACAGGTCACGCTTCTGGTAGATGAAGACTTCCACGGCATCAATAATCCCGGTGCCATTATCTAGCTTGTGGAGAAGATCGAAGTACCTGAGTTTAGCCTCATTCGGAAAGATAGCGAAACATGGATCCTGGGCTCCATCTCGCATAGTGGTATCAGTGATGAGCTTTGGGTAGGTATCAGGCCCAATGGCAGGAACTTCGGCCGGGGTCTCTTCCACTTGCAAAGGTGGCACCCTGCCTTCAAAGTTGAAGTATTTTCGTTCTGGATTCACTTGGTAGCGGGACATTTCGCTCCTCCTTATCAAGGTCAGGCTCTATGCCCTACATAGTAAAATTGCAGCTATGCATCACTGACCAGGCAGCCGCCAGAGCACTCACTTCTAAAACTCCTCTAGGGTAGAGGTGTCACCCAAGGGTAAGCCTAACTCCTTAGCTTTAAGTAAACGACGCATTATTTTGCCGCTTCGGGTCTTGGGGAAAGTTGCTATTATTTCTATTTCCCGATGTTCTGCCTCAGCTGCCAGATTACGACGAGCGAACTGCTTCAGTTCTCGATGCAGCTTCGGAGTTGATTGGTATCCGTCATTCAGGGAGACAAAAGCCTTAACCACCTCCATCGCTATTGGGTCCGGTTTTCCAATAACACCTGCCTCGGCTACCGCGGGGTGTGCGATTAAAGCGCTCTCCACCTCGAAAGGTCCAACCAAGTGCCCGGCTGTGTTGATTACATCGTCAGCACGTCCTACAAACCAAAAATAGCCGTCGGCGTCCCGACGAGCGCGATCGCCAGTGATATACCATCCGCTCCGAAAGCGCGACTGGTAGAGCTCATGGTTGTTCCAGTAGGTCTGGAACATGGCGGGCCAGCCTGGCTTGATAGCAAGATACCCCTCCTCTCCGGGTGGCACCTCGGTGTAACTATCATCCAGGATGGCGGCTACGATGCCGGGGATAGGCCGACCCATGGAACCGGGGCGCACTGCCATGAAGGGGTAATTAGCAATGAGTATGGCACCGGTCTCAGTTTGCCACCAGTTGTCGTGAATGGGCTGGTGAAACACCTTGAGGCCCCACATCACCGCCTCCGGATTTAACGGCTCTCCCACACTGCAAATATGTCGCAGACTGCTGAGGTCGTATTTCTTCGGCATCTCCTCCCCAGCCTTCATAAGCATGCGCAAAGCCGTAGGAGCAGTATACCACACCGTCACCTTATATTTCTCAATAATCGAATACCATGCACTTGCCTGAAAACCACCTCTATAGACAACCTGTGATACCCCGTTAGTCCAAGGGGCGGACATACCGTAGGAGGTCCCAGTAACCCATCCCGGGTCGGCGGTACACCAGTACACGTCATCTTTGTGAAAATCCAGAGCCCACTTGCCAGTCGCATAGTGTTGAACAGCGGCATAGTGAATATGGACAGCGCCCTTGGGCTTTCCGGTAGTCCCTGATGTATAGTGCATCAAGGAATAATCATTTGCATTGGTGCTGATCCTCATAAAGTCAGGAGAGGCACCGCCCATGACTTCCTGATAGCTTATATCGCCCACTTGGTCCGAGTGCTGACCATCCCCACCGACCACAATCAGGTGCTTAAGGTCCGGTAGCTCAGGAAGAACAGGGGCTATACGGGCTCTCAGCGCCGGACTGGTCACAAGCACTTTAGCCCCGCTATCTTGCAAGCGGTCCCTCGCTGGGTCCGGGCCGAAGTCGGCGAACAGAGGCCCGACGATAGCCCCCAACTTGAGACCACCAAACACTGCAATGTATATTTCGGGGATACGCTCCATAAAGGTGAATACACGGTCGCCCTTTGCCACCCCCAGTCCCGCCAGAACATTGGCAAACTTGCTAGTAAGCATAGAGAGTTCGCCAAAGGTATAGGTCTCCGTCTCACCGTTCTTTCCCTCCCAAAGGAGGGCTACCTTATCTCTGCGAGGAGACGCGGCATGTCTATCAATAGCCAAATAAGCCAGGTTCAACTCGTCTCGATGCTGGATTCCCAGTTCCCTCTCCATTTGCGTCCAGTCGAAATCACCACCTAGAGCATACTGGTGGTCCAGATTAGGCCTTACCGGCATCTCTTCTACGCCTGGCTTGCTGATTTCAGGATAGTGCATAGTCCCCCCTTTCTCTGTCCAAGTGAACC
>JASLXI010000016.1 GCA_030740415.1 Dehalococcoidia bacterium | reverse complement strand
GGTGATAAAGTTACTGACGGGAGGCCGAACTTCCACTTCAGGTATCAGTAGCGATGAAACCATGGCCAGTGCGAGAGCTCCAACTAATCCCCTGGCGACCAAGCGCCAGCGGGCTGAGAGCAGGGAGCCGTCAGGAAAGACGCAAATTAGCGCTGGAATCTGTGCGAAGGAAATGATCCACAGAGGCACTGACACCATGCCGACTAGCTCGCCGCTGGGCAGGGCTCCCAAGCGGACATGGATAGTGTACTGGCATAGATGAAGAGGTGATCAGCAAGCACAGCGGCCATATGGCCCAAACCAGATATGATGCGGGGCTTTTCTTCATAGCGGTCTATATTCTGTCGGTCCAATCAATTCTCGTAGCCACCTTTGACGGTCTTGCCAAATATGAGACTTAAACCAGGCGCAAAACTAGGTTTGAGACTCCTGACTCTCTTGCCAGCACGCCAAGCCCCTCACACATGAGACCTAAAACGTACGTGACCCAGAAAGCGCTCAAGTATTGCGTGGATTATCCCTGGCAGGCCGAGTCATCCATCGCGACAACAACAGAGGAATCTTGGCCGATGTGGTCGACGGCTTCTGGGTGAGCCGGGGTCAGAAAATCCTAGTCGCTGATGGTGCCCTTGGTACTAGGCACGTCGTTGGCTACACTGGGGTCTACGGCAAGGGCTTTACGCAGCGCCCTGGCCAGGGCCTTGAAGAGAGCCTCGGCTTTGTGGTGGTCATTACCGCCAGCAAGTATCTGGGCATGCAGGTTGATCCGTCCCTCCAGGGAAAGGACCTCCAGGAAGTGGCGGACCAGGTCTGATGGCAGGTCGCCTATGAGAGGGTCGTCGAAGGCGACTTTTACGACGGCGTAGGGTCGTCCTCCCAGGTCCAGGGCCACCATCGCCAGGGTTTCGTCCAGAGGAACCGTGACATCGCCCATGCGGAGAATCCCTCTCCCTTCCCCCACTGCTTGGTGCAGGGTTTGGCCCAAGACGATGCCCACGTCCTCCACAAGGTGGTGCCATCCGGGGGATGTATCGCCACGGGCGGATACGGTGATGTCCATGAGACTGTGACGTGCCAACTGTTCGACCAGATGATTTAGCATCCCGTTAGGAGTATCGACGGAGGCCTTGCCAGTGCCATCGAGATCCAGGGTCACTTCGACCTGGGTCTCTTTTGTGTCCCGTTTGAGAGTGGCCTTACGATCGCTCATTATCTATCTCCTGGTCATAGACAGCCAGTTGCTACATGACCTCCTTCGACAATCCCTCCTTCCCTCTTCCCAGCTAGGAAGGGGGAAGGAATTATATCTGGAGGACACCCCCAGACCCTCTTTTACAACTCTGTAAATATCGCTTCCAGGGCTTCCACCAGGGCATCGGTATGCTCCTGTTTACCCACGGATATGCGGAGCGAGTCCCTCAGGCGGGGCGCGTTGAAGTATCGCACAAAGATGCCTCTACGCGCCAGTCCTTGGAACACCTGGGTCGCCTTGCCATTGGATATGTTACAGAGAAGGAAGTTACCCAGAGAGTGCCTAGGCGCGATACCGGGTATGAGAGTCAGCATGGAGAATAGGCGCTCTCGCTCCTGAACTATGGCATCTACGTTGCGCCTGAGATAGGCCAGGTCGTCCAGAGAGGCCAGAAGAGCTACCTCTGCCGCGGCACTGACGTTGTACGGCTGTTTGATGTCCATGAGGAGCCGCAAAAGGCGTGGGGCCATGATACCATAGCCCAGGCGCAGGCCAGCCAGGCCAGCCCATTTACTCAGAGTACGAAGCACCACTAGGTTGGAGTGCACGGCAACCAGCGGCGCTACTGTCTGGCCGCTGAACTCGAAGTAGGTCTCATCTACTACGACGAGGACATCTTCCCTCAGGAGGCTCAGGATCATGTTCTTCGGGACGGGGTTCCCAGTGGGGTTGTTGGGCGAGGCTAGAAATATGGCCTTTGTCATGGTCCCCATAGCCTTTTTGACTTTGGGGAGGTCCACCAAGAACTCCTTGTCTCTGGGGATGGAGATCAGTCTTCCTCCGTTCACCTGGGTGCTGAAGGAGTACATACCGAAGGTCGGTGGGCAGCTAATGACTCTGTCGCCGGGTTCCAGGATAGCCCTCAACAAGAGATCGATGATCTCGTCGGCACCCGCACCGACCAGAATGTGGTCCGCAGATATGCCAGTGTATCTCTCCAGAGCTGCCCGTGGAACGGTCTGGTTAGCATCTGGGTAGATGTGGTAGCTGTTGTGACGTCCCAAGGCTTCCTGTACCCAAGGCGACGAGCCATAGGGGTTCTCGTTGGCATTGAGCTTGATGATGTTTTCGGGCGGTATCCCGGCGATCTCGGCCAAGGCCTCAGGTGAGTCCACGGCCTCGTAGGGTCGTAGCTCTCTAAGGTCGCGTCGGAAGAGTTTGGTTACGTCCACTGCGCTTTCCCCTCTAGTGATCTACCATTCACTGAGCCACCTCCGCCTCCCTTTGTCTCCCTTCCTTTCTTAGAAGGGGTAGAGTACGCCCTGCACCCACATTCAACTTCTGCTGTCCTGGTCTGACAATGCTTGCTATCCATAAGGTGTGGGTCTGGACTAAGTCCAGTCTGTGGGATACCCCCACAGCCAGATTGCCACCATCCTCCTCCGTCGGGCCGCGCAATGACATTCACGTGAATCTCTGGGGCACTGCACTAGGTGCCCCTCGAAGACCCGGAGTCACTCTGGGAAGACTTATCCTGAAGCTCCATCCTCAGTTCCACCGACCGAGCATGGGCATCAAAGTTCTCGGCACGAGCCAAGATAGCAGCGGTCGCAGTGAAACGACGGGCAGTATCGGGGTCGAGGGCCACCACAGGCGTCCTTTTGAGAAACTGGTTTACACCCAGATAGGAGTTGAACCGCGCACTGCCGCCGGTAGGCATGACGTGGCTTGGGCCGGCAACATAGTCGCCCATACTCTCCGGAGAGTGGTCTCCCAGGAAGATTCCGCCTGTATGACGTACTTTGCCTACGGCGTCCCAGGGGTCTTTAACCATGAGGCAGAGATGCTCAGGAGCATAGTCGTTGGCCAGCTCAAGGGCTTCATCCAGGGTGTCCACGAGTACGAACACTCCACGACTTTCGATGGAGGATGAGGCAGTATCCTTGCGGCTAAGGCCGTCCAACTGCTTCTTTATCTCTTCCCGGATTGGGGAAAGCAAGCTCTCGGAGGTCGTGATGAGAGCAGGAGTGGCCAAAAGGTCATGCTCCGCCTGTCCCAGAAGGTCGGCCGCACAGAGAACAGGGTTTGCAGTCTCGTCTGCGATAATGAGGGTCTCCGTGGGCCCTTCCAAGCCGTCTATACCGACCTGCCCATAAACCATTTTCTTGGCCAGGGTAACGAAGATGTTCCCAGGGCCACAGATCATGTCTACCCGGGGGATGGTCTCGGTACCATAGGCCATAGCAGCGATGGCCTGGGCACCGCCAACCTGGAACACTCTACTGACCCCAACTACCTGTGCCGCGGCCATGACCGCGGGTGAAGGTCCCTGGTCGCCCCGAGGCGGCGTAGCAAGGAACACCTCCTTGACGCCAGCCACTCTAGCGGGTATAGCGGTCATGAGCACGGTGGACGGATATGCAGCGCGCCCGCCGGGGATGTATATTCCCACACGCTCAATGGGCGTTATCATCTCGCCGAAGCCGTTCTCCATATCCATCCAGGGACGGGAGAGAGTGGCCGCGTGGAACTGTCGAATACGGCTCGAGGCACGGCCCAGGGCTTCGGCGACCTCGGGAGGCACCTCAGAAGCGGCCCTGGATATATCGTCGCGGCCCAACTCAAAGGCAGCAAGGTCTACCCCGTCGACGAGCTTGGTATACTCCCTAACTGCATCATCACCTCGCCTAGAGACCTGGGAGATTATCCGGGCGACGGTCTCCTCAGGCGTGAGAGGCTGGCCGAAGATGCGTTTTATACCCTCCATTAGCTCCGGAGAAGCTACCTGCTCCTCAGCAAAGGCATCTCTATCGAGGGCTTTGCGACCTTCTGCTAGGCCACGAAGGATTTTCATTGCAGATACCCCTGGGCGAACTCAACCAAGTCCTCTATGCTCTTTTCCCTGAAGGCCTCGAAACGCTTCTGTGAAATAATCTGGTAGATGCGATCAAGACCACGAGGGACGGAGTCAAGGAAGTCCTCGACCATCTCCTTGACCTGTTCCTCCGATAGATCACTGTTCTTGGAAATGACCCGTCGGGCCATGAACCGCAACCTGTCCCAATTGAAGTGCCAGTCCAGGGTGCCCTCGATCCATTCACGCCACTCGCACATGGTGGCAGAGGGAATGAAGCCTACCTCCACATCTTCTTCAGCGTTCACCATAAAGGGTCGAAGGGTCTCCAGCCCCCCCAAGGCCAACTGTTCCCGGCGGTCCAGCTCCAACTGAAGCACTCGGTCCATCAGGTCTCCCTCTATTGGATCATGAAAGACATCCCGATTGCCGAAGTAGGGGCGGTACAGGTCCAGTATCCACAGCTCGTCTGACAGGAGGTGGGAGGCGTAGCCGACAATGAAAGCACTGGTAGCCTCCGTGAGGTCGGCGGACTGTGCCAGGTGGGGATGGATCTGGAACAGTCCCTCCAGGCCTTCACCCTCCCTTCGGAAGTCCAGATCGACAAAATGGGTCTCGTCACGTTTCCCCCTGGTTATAATACGAATGTCCGGGGACACCGACCCCAGGAGAAAAGCCCCCAGACACCTGTCCACGATGGGGTGCTTCAGCCGTGAGGCGGCATCTTTCGCCATTCCAAGGTGAGCGCTGAGATTAGGCATTTCTTGCTCTACAGGTCAATCTATTTGCCAAGCGCACGGAGCAGGTCCTGATAGGAGGTGCACTGGTCCTGGAAGACGTAGTGAGCCTGAAGTACGGTTACACTGCCTCCGCCAATCTGACGGAGGTGTTCAACGGCCTCCAAGAGTTTGTTCCGTGGCACTACCATAGTCACTGCGTACCATGTATCCGCATCGTCGCTGTATACCCTGGATATGGTGGGGCCCTTGAGACCGGACACCTCCGGTCGCTGAGTCACACGGACGGCCACTTCCTCGGGGGAATTTCCACGGATATTCGCCGTGATACTGAAGAAGTCCCTGGCCCGAAGGTAAGCCTCCACGTATTCCAGAAGGCTCTTGGTTTCCTGGCAGGTAGATTGTTCCTGGGCCAGTAGGCGTTTGTTTCCGATTACGCAGGCCTGAGACCTAAGTATGATCCCGTCTTCCAGGGTCTTGAGCCGATTCTCCCTCATAGTGGTACCGGTGGAGGATATGTCGGCGATGACATCGGCGAAGCCCATAGCGGGCGCGGCCTCCAGGGTCCCGCTGGACTGAACCAAGGAGAAGTAATTGACCCCGTAGCGGAAGAGGTGACGCTGCACCAGCCGCGGATATTTGGTGGCTATTCTCAGGTCTTTGCCACGCTCCCTCAGATCCAGGGAAAGGTCGGCCAGATCATCCATGGAGTCAACATCCAGCCAAGAGTCTGGGACACCCATGACCAACTCACAGTATCCAAATCCCAGGTCTTCCACTATGAGAATGGAATCGCTTCCCTCGGCGGACAACTCCAGGAAGCGGTCCAGCCCCGTGATGCCCAGGTCGGCACTGCCTTCCTCTACTTTCAAGGGTATGTCCGCGGTCCTCTGAAACAGCGCCGTGGTATCGGGTATGGCGCGAATGGTGGCAGTATAGCGGCGCGGGCTTGAACGCTCCACAGATAGACCACTGTTTCTCAAGAACGCCAGGGTTGAGTCGTAGAGTTCACCGTCGCTGGGAATTGCTAAACGTAAGATGTCCGTCCTCCAAGTCTTCGGGCAAGTTTTCGGGCGGCAACCCCAGAAGGGATTCCAGAGTATAGGCAAAGCCCAAGGCAGGCACGCCGTCTTCTCCTCCCAGGGCTTTGACCAAACCATCGTAGCGACCCCCACCACACAGGGTTATGGGGCCATTGGGACTGGGAGCCAATATCTCAAAGACCATGCCAGTATAGTAGGCTATCCCACGTACAAACCCTATGTCTACCACAAGGGCCGTGGAGGGATCGCGCCGGTGAAAGCTGGATAGGACGTCTTCCAAGGGAGCGAGGGAACTCGAACTAATTCCGTAGTCCTGAAGTACCGAGCGTATTTGAGGCAAAGCCTGCGCTTCCTCACCTCTTATTGAGGCAAGGCGTGAGAAAAGGGAAATACCCTGTTCCATCTTTCTTGGATCATCGCCCCGCTTCAGCTTTTGCATGAAGCGGGTGAGGATCTCTTCCATTGAACGACTACCCTCGATACCACTGAGGGAGTTGTGAAAGACGTCCTGGAGAAGGCTTAAGGCCTCTTCCTCCTTCATATCATCCACCAGGGGATTCGAGGCATGAACGTTTTCGCCGGACTTCATCAATCCCAGGAAGTGGGCCCGTTCCAGTACCCTCTGGCTCTCTCCCTGGTCCTGCTTGAGCCGTGACAAGCTGGCTACCAGAAAGACCTGGGCCCTATGGGACAGGCCTATCTCCTCCAGCATGAGGTGCAAGACGCCCACATGTCCAACTACGCATGTGTGGGCTGGCGACCCGATAAGAGACAACCCTTTCTGGGCCAGAGCCAGGACTTCGCCATCAGACTCAGGGGGAGAGGCACCTATGATCTCGGCTCCTGTCTGATGAAACTGCTTGAACCCGCTGGTCTGGTCATAACGGAAGACTGGGCCGCCGTACTGTATCCGCATGGGAAGGGATTCTCCCTTGGCTCTCTCCAGATAGTAGCGCATCACGGAGGAGGTGAACTCCGGACGAAGGCTTACCCTGTTTCCTCCGGGATCTGTGAAGGTGTACATCCGGGAAGCAAGTTCTCCTCCGGACTTGCGCAGGAAGAGCTCGGTTGGCTCAAGCAGAGGTGTAGATATGGATTGATAGCCAAAAGAAGAAAGATGTCCCCGAAGAGCTTCTTGTAAGGAGGTCCTCCGTTCAAGCTCTTGGGGAGTCTCGTCTCTCATTCCGGACAGCGGCCGAATTGCTGGCATAGCGTGTGTAAACCCCTGTTCTCAGCTAGGAGGTATTGTACAATAAGCCTATGGGTACTTCAATGAATGAGGAATAATTGTTCTCATCCCAGCAAAGGCGTGTACCCCCCTCTGTCTCCTTACAGGAAGTCGGGGGTATTTGGGGGACAACCCTCCCAAATACCCGGTTCTTCGGCTTCGCTCAGGCAGGCTTCTGGGCTGTGCCACTTGACTCATTTAGAAGGGAGAGAAATTGCCACATGCCCGAATCACCGTACGTGTGCAGCACAAGGCCCGCCGTGCCGGGGTGACGGTCTCGGGGGAGGGGTCATTACGTGTAGGGTAAGCGCTGCTCCTGAGAAAGGCAAGGCCAACGCCGCGGTAATCGAGGCCATTGCCCACGCCCTAGGAGTGCCTCCTTCAGCGGTGGAGATAGTACGGGGGCCACAGCACCGGCGACAAGCTGATGACGGTGGAAGGTCTGATTCAAGACGAGACTATTAGCCGATTTGGAATGTAGCGATTAGCTCAGGACCTGCCCAATGATGCTAAGGATAATGATGGCAGCCATGGGGCTGAGGTCGACCATGCCTATCCGGGTGTAGCGGCGTAAGGGAGCCAGAATAGGCTCGGTGATCATAATTAGCACGTCCCGGAGAGGGCGGATTTGGCTGTCGTGGCGCACTACACCGCCAACTATAAGCCAGTCCATGATGACACGGCCGAATATGGCAAAGGTAAGAAGTGTTATCAGGGCGTTGATAAGGCTCGCCATCAGTCCGCCTCGCCCAATGTAATGGCTTTCTCATGGGCAGCAACAACGGCGTTAATCACAATGCCCTTGAATCCCTCCTCTTCCAGAGACAACAGTGCCTCGGCAGTGGTGCCACCGGGAGAAGTCACCATGTTGCGGAGGTCCGCGGGGTGCTTCCCAGATTCCCTGGCCAGGGCCACACTTCCCTGGATGGTCTGAAGGGCCAGGGTCTGTGCCACGTCCCTGGTCAGCCCCAGATATACCCCCGCATCTATGAGGGCCTCCAGGAACAGGAAGACATAGGCAGGGCCGCTGGCGCTCAGGGCCGTAGCCATGTCCAGGTATTTTTCTTCGGAGACGTATATTTCCTGACCCAGAGTGTTCAGTATTTCCTGGGTCATTTCTTTCTGATCGTTGGATACATCGGAGGCGGCGGTCCATACGCTCATCCCCTGCCCCACTTGGGCCGGGGTATTTGGCATGACCCGTATCACGGCAAGGTGATCCAACCCGTTGGAAAGAGTATCAACGGCTGCCCCCGCGACTATGGATAGAAGAGTCTGGCATGGAGCAAGTTTACCCTTTAGTCCAACCAGCACCTCTTCAAGCTGTTGGGGCTTCACGGCAAGGATCACCGTTTGCACTCCTTTAATGGCCTGCAGGTTGTCCTGGGTAGTCCTTACGCCATATCGGTCGCCGAGGTAGTCCCGCCTCTGGGACACTGGCTCGCCAACAGCGATGGCTCCAGGAGCCGCCAGCCCTTTGTCAAGAATACCCAATAGTATGGCTTCGGCCATGGTGCCGCCGCCGATAAAGGCTATGCTTAGGTTATTAGGCATGTGGTTCTTTCCTCAATTGCGCCATTATAGTATCCATGAGGGTCAAAAAGACTACTCCGGCAGATGCCCAGTGCTGGCTATGAAGGCGGCGGCACGAATGGCCTCCTTCATTCCCGTCGCGTCGGCTATACCCTTGCCCGCAATGTCGAAGGCTGTGCCGTGATCCACTGAAGTGCGCACAAAGGGAAAGCCCAGATTTATGCTGACGCTGCCTTCGAAGTCCTTGACCTTGATGGGTATATGCCCCTGGTCGTGGTAGAGGACCAAGACAGCATCGTAACGACCACCGATAGCCTGCGGGAAAACCGAGTCCGCGGGTATGGGCCCCGTTACCTCCATGCCTTGGCCACGGGCTTCCTCCACAGCCGGAGCTATCTCATCGATCTCCTCCCGCCCCAGGAGGCCACCATCGCCACCATGGGGGTTCAGCGCGGCCACGGCAATGCGGGGAGTAGGGAAACCCCATCCCTGGAAGGACCTGTGGGTAAGTTCCAGCTTGGCAAGGATGTGACCCTTCTTGACGTACTCGACGGCGCGGGCCAAGGTCTTGTGGGTGGTGAGGTGCACCACACGAAGGTTGCCCGCAGTAAGCATGGTGGCTACTTCTTTGGCCCCAGTGAGGCTTTGCAGTAACTCCGTGTGGCCTATGTCCTGATATCCCGCGAGCCGGGCTGCTTCTTTATGAATAGGTGCGGTGGCTATGGCCTGGACCTGTCCGGCCAGGGCCATTTC
>JASLXI010000169.1 GCA_030740415.1 Dehalococcoidia bacterium | reverse complement strand
CGCACGGAGATATCTACGTAGGTGAGGTCTCCTACACGATTCGCGGTAGCCATATGGAACCCCCTAAAGAGCTTCGTAGCCTTAGTAAGTTACGCAAGGTCAACTAACTGCGGGCTATTGGGCTGTCTCGTATGGTGGTGAGGGTTTGTCACAATGCACTGCTTCATGTGGAAATTTCGGCAATATAGTGTCATCCAGAATTATTAGGAGTCCCATGGGAGTTTCTTAGTTAGTGAATAGATTCACGACTTTACTAATTTCGCTACAGTCTAGGCGATATAGCTCCGTATAGCCATATTCTACACAAGCGACAGTGGCATACTTCTGGTTTTATATGTTGAAGAATCGAGATATGCCAGACCCTGTAATTCGTAGCTCTCCATCCCCGTGTTCGGTTCCTCTACACTTCACGCAGGGATATGTTCGCTGCGCCACAATTGACCCCCTTTGTGTCTATCGGTCTGTTCGTGAATTATGTCGCCACATTAGGGTCGGGTGTGCTTGTCGGTGCTTGGGTGGCACCAAGCACAGGTGTAGATGTCACCGTCGGCACGGCCGTAGGCGTAGGAACTCCAGGCACTGGTGTAGTTGTCAGAGCCGGAGTTGGAGTTGTGGTAGGCGGTACAGACATGGGAGTCGAGGTTGGGGTAGCTGTTGCCACCACATTGATGGTGGCATTAGCCTTGTTGCTACAGAAATGCATCGCTCACATAGAAACTGATGCTGCCAGCGCCCACGAACCCTGTATGCGAGGCGAAGATAACGTCAATGGTGGTGGCGGTCAGGAATCCCCAAGGAAACGAAGTGCAAAAGTTGGGTTTGATTAGGCTATGCTACCGCGGCCTTCAGGAGTGACAGGAGATTCACCTTCCTGCTTCCGACCGATTGCCAGGGGACGACCTTGCAGAGGCTTATAGCCGGTCGATGTACTCCAGTTCCTCTTCCAGTTCCTCGATGGTGTGAAAATGCTCCAGTAGGAGCGTGGCGTCGAGGCACTTGATGGCCCGGTGCAGTTCCACCGGTAGTGACCCCTTGCCGAGCAGTTCGTGGGAGTCAGTGCGTCCCCGCGCGTCGAAGAGGTAATTGTCGTTCCAGTGAACATGCCTTATCAGGTGCGGCTTGGCGAGAAAGGCCATTACGACCGCCTCACGGCGTTCCGGCTCAGCGAAGGTGTGGGCGTAGGTGCAGGCATGACTGGAGTCGAGACAGAGGGCGACGTTGGGGCGGCCCACGTCTTCGCAGACCTGGAACCACTCCTCGGGCGATGCTCCGAAGGCCTGGTTCCTATCTGACCAATCTATGTGGTCGGCAGGCACGTCGTCGGCTATTCCGTCGAAATAGGCGTTATTGTTCTCCAGGACTATCTCTATGCCCCACCTGGCGGCGTAACCCGCAATCTGTCTGACGCCGTCGATGAGTCGATTGTAATCGCCGTCCCGCCCTACGAGTTGGGTTTCGTCAAACCACTGCTTTGGTGAGAAGTGGATGTTGATCTGTTTCAGCTTGGGAAAGCGTCGCGCCATGTCAACGTAGACAAGGAACTCGTGGATGGACGTCTGGCGAAAGTCGTCGTCCTTCGCCGCGTAGTTAAGCCTCATTCCGTCCTTGAGCAAGGGTCCGTGACCGCTGACGGTCATGTCCGAGAAGGGCTCTATCTCAGCAGTCCCGAAATAGATTTTGGCCTCGGTGGTCAGGTCCAGCCGCCTGAGGTTTTCGATTCCTGCCGCCATAGGGGCAGACAGCGGGTATTTGGTGGTCGTCTTGTGCTGCGCGATTTCGGTACCTCCTCGGGTCTCGCGTTGTTGGGCCGATATGGCCTAGCATGCTCGCGGCCTCGGTCCTGAACTCACTGCGCAGGACATGGCCTCAACGCATCGAGGTCCCGATACTCATATCGGGGCCGTGCCCCTACCAGATGGGGTACACCGGTAGACTGTGCGAAAATATCCGCCGCCCATTGGCCTATAGGCTATACTGCCCCCGTTATTCGGGATTTAAGCCCCCTAGTCCGGGGTTCACCCGAACTCTCTGCTATCTCTTGCTCCTCACCGCGAAACGCCATAATTACAGGGGAACCCTCAGTGGGAATGATGGCCCGCGGCTGGTAGCGGTCTTCCTCAAAGAAGTGGATGTGATCATCGTGCGTCAGCACCAGGTAGTCATTTATGGCCCCTCCTCGCATTCGTTGCTGAGCAAGTTTGAGTCTCTTCTGGTTGAGCATGACAGTTAGCTCTCCACCTTGACGTTCTGAGGTAAATCCAGTCAGATGGACAGAGGAGAGGGAGAGTCAGGAAAGAGTCCCTCCATCCCGACACAACCTATCATCGAGGTGCCATTGGAGGGGTTGTATTTCAGTTAATTACGGACGGCGCTCTATGTAGATCACTTTTCCGCAGCCATCTCTTCAGCAAGTCGGACGAGTTCCTCGTGTGCCCCAGGTCCCACCTCCGCCTCACGATTCTCATAACACCCGAGGGTCGCCGCGTCATCCTGCTCGCTCATCATACTAGCGCCCAAGGGGAAAAGCACGCCATTCTCTTTGGAGATGTGCTGTCTTAGGTGTTGTAGATACTCCTGACACGGGCCGACGACGTCATCAACCGAAGCATCTCCCTTCTCGTACGAGTCAAGCTCCTCAGAGATGCGCCTTACGAGCACTCTACCAATCTCATGCTCCATGAGCATAACCCCTATTGGTCCCCCCTCCCTGGGTATGCCTCTTCCTTCCAAGCAAGGGAATAGACACGCCTCTTCCTTGCTGTGATGGCACTTGTCAATGAAGGTGGTGCTGAAGGCCACCAGTCTCCTTAGAAACGACACGTGAAGCGTACCCGTGCTGTGTGTATCTTCTAGCCGCTGCGCAAGGGTGTCCAATACTTTCTCTATCACACGGTGCTCGTGAACGAGTCTTTCAGTAGATCTCAAGCGATGTCCTCCCTGAAAACAAGTCTCCCTTGGTTACAACCATAGACGGAGTTTCCCTTTCTTGCCAGCCTCAGGTTTCGAGGGCAGCCCAAACGAGAGGGCGATAGCATAAACTCCCCTTTCCATGGCCGTCATTCCCGTATAACACCAAGGTGACCTGCCCCCAATCTTTCAGGATGTCTAGTTGATCTCGTATGTCTCCTGGTTTCTCACCAAAGTCCTTGGCTATATGGAACAAACGAGGGTAACCGACTCACCTTTGTGTTTCCTCTAGATAT
>JASLXI010000168.1 GCA_030740415.1 Dehalococcoidia bacterium | reverse complement strand
GGAGGAAAGGGCAGCGCCACTGGGGTTGGATCCCTCTTCGCCCTGTCACCCCTGGCAGGCCTAATCATGATGGCAGTAGGGCTCCCCTTCATAGCCTTCTTTAGATATATCTCCCTGGGCGCTATGATAGGGGCCGTCACGGCTGTGGTATCCATGATTCTTCTGGCCCTGCTCGCTCCGTCCTTTCCTCTTGGAGTTCCATCTTTAACCTATTCCATATACCCCAGTATAGGAGCCCCAATAGTCCTATTCAAGCACCGAGAGAACATTGTTCGCCTAATAAAGGGTCAGGAGCACAAGCTGGGAGAGTCGGTAAATGTGGATGACTCCTCCCTGGAAGCTTCTAGTTAAGGCACGGTATTAATGATGACAAAGGTATCCGTAATAGGCACCACTAGCTGGGGAACTACCCTTGCTATGGTTCTGGCCCACAACGGCTCTGAAGTACTGCTGTGGGCTCGAACCCAGGAAGAGGCTGCAACATTGGAAAGCGCCAGGGAGAACCTTCTGCGGCTACCAGGTATCCCCTTCCTGCCAAGCATGCATGCCACCGCCTCCGTAGAAGAGAGCCTGTCTGGGGCCGAAATCGTGGTCCTTGCCGTACCCTCCCAAAGCCTTCGAGAGAATCTCCGCGGTCTGCTGCCATATCTGGATCACCACTCTATATTTCTTAGCGCAATCAAAGGCCTGGAAAAGATTTCGGCAAATCGCATGAGTCAGATAATGGAAGAGGAGCTGCCAGAGGCTTTCCACTCGCGTATCAGCGTGCTCTCCGGCCCCAATCTCGCAAAGGAGATTGCTCATGGGATGCCCGCCTCCACCGTCATAGCCTCTCGCGACGAGGCCGTTGCTCTAAAGGCCCAGGAGCTGTTTATGTCTCCCACCTTCAGAGTATATACCAATACCGACGTGGTCGGGGTAGAACTGGGCGGGGCCCTAAAGAACATCATCGCCCTTGGCGGAGGAATTAGCGATGGCCTTGGTTACGGGGACAACGGAAAAGCAGCATTCATCACCCGGGGGCTTGTGGAGATAACCCGCCTGGGAGTCGCCGCAGGAGCTAACCCCCTCACCTTTGCTGGGCTGGCGGGACTGGGAGACCTGGTAGCCACCTGCTACAGCCCTCTCAGCAGAAACAGGTACGTTGGAAAGCAGCTGGCCTCGGGAAGAGGCCTTCAGGAAATCCTGTCCTCCATGAAGAACGTGGCCGAAGGTGTAGATACCACCATTGGCGCCCTCGAATTGGCCTCCAGGTTGAGGGTGGATATGCCATTGACCCAGGCCATCAGCACAGTCTTGTTCCAGGGCATGGACCCGAGGCAAGCAGTGACAGAGCTCATGAACCGCGCTCCCCGGCCAGAGTGGTCTGGTTTTCAGCTCTGAGCGCTTAGCCATTCTCCTGGAAGTGTTTGATCTTCCACGTCTTTGTCTCCTTTACAGGAGTATGTTACCGTTTATTCGTAAGGGGGATTATGCCTACTCGACACAAGAAAATAGTAACCGCGAACGGACTCCGCATTCTCACCACCCACATGCCTCATACGCAATCGGCGAGCATAGTATTCTATGTGGGGGCAGGCTCTCGGTACGAGACTCCGGAAGAGGCGGGGATATCCCATTTCTTAGAGCACATGTGTTTCAAGGGTACTCCACGCCGTCCTACAGCCCAAGAGATAAGCGAGGCCATTGAGGGGGTTGGGGGAGTCCTCAACGCCGCCACAGATCGAGAGCTGACCACATACTATTGCAAGGTCCCCGTGGCCCACTTCCAGGTGGCTCTGGATGTCCTATCGGACTTTATTAAAGAGCCGCTGATTGACCCGGCAGAAGTGGAGAAGGAACGTCCCGTCATCTTGGAAGAGCTTTCAATGAGCTACGACATTCCAAGCTACAGGGCCGACTTGCTGATAGACGAGGTCATGTGGCCCAATCAGGCCCTCGGCAGAGACGTGGGAGGCACCCGGGAATCTGTATCTAACATAAGTAGAGACATGCTGATGCAATACATGCATCGACAGTACGCCATCCCCAACCTGGTGGTGAGCATCGCAGGCAATATACCTGACGAGGAAGCGGCAGAAGCGGTAGACCATCATTTCAGGGACTGGACCAACCATCAACCCGGCACCTGGTTTCCAGTCGAGGACGACCAGTCGGCACCGAGGATGAGCATGGAGCGGCGCAAGACGGAGCAGGCGCACATCTGCATAGGCGTCAAGGGGCTATCTTCAACCGATCCCGATAGATATGCCCTAGATATGCTGAACGCCGTACTGGGCGAGGGTATGAGCAGTCGGCTGTTCCTTGAATTGAGGGAGAGGCAGAGCCTAGTCTACGATGTCCACACCACCACGAGCCATCTCAAGGACTGCGGCTCTTTCATCGCCTATGCCGGAGTGGACCCCAAGAACGCCAGGAAGGCGGTGGGAAGCATTATCCAGGAGTTTCACCGGATTAGGGAGGGAGTGCCGGAAGAGGAGCTTCACAAAGCAAGAGAGTTCCTTAAGGGCCGTCTTGTATTGCGAATGGAGGACAGCAGAAGTGTGGCAGCTTGGTTGGGGGCCCAGGAGCTCCTCCACAACGAGGTGCAAACCGTCGAGGATGTCCTGGCCAAGGTAGACTCCGTAACCACAGATGACATTCAGAGAGTGGCTAAGAGTCTGCTCATTACCGAAAAGCTCAACACGGCCATTGTGGGACCTTTTCGCAGCGAAAAGGCTTTCCAAGCACGTCTGAGCATATAGAAGAGCTTGTAAGCGCTGATTGCATTGCGAGCCGTCCATCCGTATAGATTACTTCACCTTTCCTCCTTCACTCCCCGCATGTACCCTCGACACCAAGGGCAAAGTATCCCAGTGTTTCAAACCAGGGATTTAACCAAAATCACGCCCGTGCCAAGGAAGAGAAGGAAGCCCTCCATCTGTAAGAGTGGCCACGAAGGTAGTGGAGGACACGGTCGGGTGCTTATTGAATCTACTAGGCAAGAACGACACGCCGATTTCCGCAATACTCGCCGCTACCATACTACCCAGCATGGCCGCACCAACCACTGCGCTCAATAGGGGTGCCCCCTTCCAAACATACGCCACTGCCAGCAGTAGGCCGTGTATTAATCCCAAGAGTAGCTCCCGGGACATTAGGCGAGGCCCACTATCTGATAATCTCACCCTGGCCATGCTGCGTATGACCAGGGTGAGGGTCTG
>JASLXI010000167.1 GCA_030740415.1 Dehalococcoidia bacterium | reverse complement strand
GAGCAGCCGCCGGCCGGTCGCCGTTGTATCCATACCAATTCCTGCCGGGCTCAGAGCATCATCCTACGACCGATGGTCGCATTCGCGAAATAATACTGGACCATAGCGTGGAGGACCTTCAGCTCGCGCACTCGCTGTTTCCCAACGACTGTTATAATTATGGGAAGGTTGACTTTTGAACACAGACTTGACGCGCATGCCACTACTACTGATGAGTCCAGCAGTCAATTGATGGCTGGACTCTGCAATCCAGCGAGGTCGTTTCTCCTCGCCCTGCTCACAGCCGCCGCTGTGTGTGGCCTCTTTCTGCCGTTCTTAGGATCCTATCAGGGGCACCACTTCACAGAGCGGCTACCCGGGCATGGTCACCTCTATCTCGGTGGGCTGCCCTTTGAACACCTGCACCCTTACGAGATTCCCCACCTGCACGGTGAAGCTCAAGATGCGCCAGGCAGCTTCGACACTCCAGGATCAGAACGTGGCATCGTCTTTCTGCCTCCAGATGAAGAGGGTGCCACAGGGTCGAGCGGACTAGGCGTTGCTGCCGCGTCGTTGACCATGTTCATTGCACTGCTCATTCCGCCCATACTGACGCAAATCTTCCCAATAGGCCAAAGGGCCTTCCGCTCCATCATCCTGCCACCAGAACCACCTCCTCCTCAACCAGCGCTCTGAACGCTGGTTCTCCGAACTGAGCCGCCCCCAGGACGCTACTGCGTTTCTGTCGGTGTCGTCTCATCTTCTATCGAAGGAGCGAGGGAAACGTCCTGCCACGCATATACTGGACTTCAATAGCGGCTGCATTGATGCTGGCTGCGATCACGGGTTCCCTCTACGGCACCCCAAGGGTCAATGCCCATGGGCTTACCTCGCCGATAGCAGAAGGAGTCGCAGGGTCCTACGAATACGTGGTCGGGATTTGGCCGCCGATTCCCAGTGTGGGCGACCTGTTCATTTCCATCACTCTGTCGGCAAACCAGCAACCCGTGACCAATGCTGATGTCACCGTAACAGCCACGGTGGACGACGGGTCCGTTGACCTTGAGTCTAGGCCAGCCATAAACAACTTTCTACACCCCCAGTCCTACGAGTTGAGTATGACCCTGAGCACTCCAGGCCAGTGGTGGTTCAAGATAGAGATAGAAAGCCCCTTGGGCGACGCAGTGCTAGAGGTACCGCTAGAGATCACGGGAAGCGAGGGGACTTCGAATGATAGGGAAAGGGAAGTAGCTACAGACTCGGGCTCGGCAGGCCGGGAGGCGGGTGGCCAGCAGGCAGGGGTCCGGGAGGGGGGATACCAGGAGCCAGTGGTCCAGGAGGCAGCAGGCGGTAAACTTAACTGGGCCACAATAGCTGCGCCGTTGGCCATTCTGGGCTTTGGACTGGGGATATGGGGACTCAGGCGATATATGCGTCCAAGCTCTCGGCGATATCGTCGCCAAAGGATTAGACACGATAGGAACGAAGACGAGGCGCAGGAAAGGGAAAAGTACTGAGTCGCCCCCCCCCCCGGCGCTCCAAGACTTCTGGCGTAGCTGCCTAGCCACCTTCGCAAAGGGTGAATGAGCAACGTGCTGCATGGAGACATCCAGGCGCTGGTCTTGGTTTTGAGCGCCACGGTTCCCTAAGGTTAGGGAGAACGCTGAGAATCCAATAACTAACTACTTGTTCGCACGTAAGGAGAAGACAAGAGACTGGTAGAATTGCTTACATTGCTGCTCGGGCTGG
Organism: Dehalococcoidia bacterium; assembly: GCA_030740415.1. The sequence goes on along the minus strand of JASLXI010000167.1, from coordinate 1,475 downwards.
CTGCGGTGACGTCACTACTCGTTGCCTGTGGCGGCGACGAGCCGGAGGAGCTGGAGATTCCGGTGAAAGTCGAGCATGAGCAACTAAACCCCGAAACCGTCCGGGTCAAACAGGGAGACATGGTCACTTTGAAGATAGAGGCTGACGAGGCCGGAGAATTCCACCTTCATGGCTACGACATTGAAGAAGATGTGTCACCAGAGCAACTTGTGGACCTCTACTTTGTGGCCGACGCCACCGGTAGGTTTAGAATCACCTTCCATGCCGAAGAGGCCACCACAGGCGGCGAAGGCGAGCACAAGAAAGGAGAGGAAGAAGAGGAGGAGACCACAATAGGCTTTGTGGAGGTGCAGCCTAGGTAGGACTTGCTATGGGGCAAGAAAGCCTGGCTCGACGGTGATGCGATGAAGCAGCTGAAAGTACTGTTGGTGATTGTTGCAGTGGGCATAGCGCTGGCCACGAGGCCAGTCTATGCCCATGGCTTCGGCGAGCGCTACGACTTACCCGTGCCCCTGTGGCTTTACCTCGTGGGTGCTGGAGCGGCTGTAGCCCTGTCGTTCGCGGTTATCGGTTTTTTCGTGCGGGGAACCTCCGGTCTCCACGATTATCCACGTATCAATTTGCTGAGATGGCACGTCGGTAGGGCGCTGATCCACCCGGCCGTTGTCATTCCGATAAAGGTCGCATCCGTATCACTGTTTGTGCTGGTGATACTGGCAGGACTGATAGGAGACCCCGCTCCCTTAGCTAATCTCGCACCGACGGTCGTCTGGGTTATATGGTGGGTGGGTTTAGCTTACGTGTCCTCCCTGGTCGGCAACGTGTGGGCTCTGATAAACCCCTGGAAGATTACCTTCGAATGGGCGGAGGGTCTCTACCGACGGCTGGACCCTGAAGGAGAGCTGTCTTTTCGTGTCCGGTACCCAGACCAACTAGGAGTGTGGCCTGGGCTTTTTCTATTCCTGGGTTTCGCGTGGGCCGAGATAGTGTATGCGGAGTCCGCCTTCCCAGCCCGAATTGCTCAAATGGGCCTCCTCTATTCTCTCATCGCATGGGCCGGGATGATCGTCTTCGGGAAAGAGCAGTGGCTTCGCTACGGGGAGGCTTTCTCACTAGCTTTTGGCTTGCTGGCCAGGTTCGCTCCGACCGAGGTCCGGGTGGTGGACCAGCAAGTGTGTGATGCTTGTGAGGTGCAGTGCCTGGACCTCGATAGCCACTGTATCGGCTGTGGCAACTGTTTTCGAAGAGCATCGAGGGCACAGCGGGAGTTGAACCTGCGTCCCTTCGCGGTGGGTCTGCTAAGGCACGAATCAGTCTCACCCTTGATGTTGGTTTTCGTCGTTCTGCTATATTTCGAGTCACTGATTTTGTTCTTGAATAATGGGTATGTTTCAATTGATATGTTCTAGTTTTTCTTAAATTATACAGGTGTGATATCGATATATTTGCAATGGTATTGTACTCATGATTCCCAT
>JASLXI010000166.1:297-3209 GCA_030740415.1 Dehalococcoidia bacterium | reverse complement strand
ACTTAGCTGAAAATTAAGTGCCGAAGGCCAGAGTCGAACTGGCACGAGCCTTTCAGCTCAACGGTTTTTGAGACCGCCGCGTCTACCATTCCGCCACTTCGGCATAGGCCCGATTATATATCCAAGTCGGGCAACAACGCCACAGCCCACGTCGCTCCCAGGCCACTGTTAGCCTTCCGAGACGGTCTTCAGCGCGGCCGCAGCCCCAGCCCTTACCATGCCCACATCGCTGCCCAGTTGGCTCATCATGAAACCTTGGGCAAAGCGGCGAACAGCTTCATCCGGCCCCGAGCCGTGGTGGCATGGCACCAGTCCAGTGGCATTTGCAACATCCACCACCCGTTGGCAAGCCTCAGCATGCTTAGAATCAGCGGCGGCAGCCGGCCCAGGTGGAATACCCAACGAGACCGCAAGATCGGACGGGCCGATATAGAAGCCGTCTATGCCAGGGGCTTTGGCAATCTCCTCCAGGTTGTTCACCGCCTGTACGGTCTCGATCATCACAAGTACGATGATCTCATCGTTGGCATGCTGGGCATAGTCGGCACCCGCATAGAATGGCGCACGGTTTGGGCCCAGGCTCCGGTATCCCAAGGGTGGATAGCGGGATGCCCCAGCCGCTTGCACAGCTTCCTCATAGGTATTGACAAGGGGAATGATGACTCCGTAGGCCCCGGCATCGAGAACGAATTGAATCTCCTTGGCATCGTTCCACGCTACCCTGACTATGGGGACGGTATCCGTTGTGGATATGGCCTGGAGGCAGGCAACAGCCTTATCCGGTGTCACGGCCATACCGTGCTGCATGTCTATGATGATCGCATCGTAGCCCGCATTTGCCATCGCTTCAGCTATGTACGGATTTCCAGACGAAAGCCATCCAGCAGTAGCAGGCTTACCTTCTTTCCACAATGCCCTTATCTTATTGGGGCGCATCTGGTTCCTCCTTCAATATTGGGATCGAGTCTCCGTCAGACCACAGTATATAATCCCTAACTATCCGCATCAATGTAGCCAGAAGGGGGTCTGCAGCAACTGCAGACCCCCTTCAATGTTCGTCAGAATCGACGGCCAGGTACTACCCTACCGCAGAAGCTAGTACTGACGCGTCTGACGTGAGCGTCCTCCCATATCGCCGTAGGACACATTGGGGTCAATGACCACGTCCAGCAGAGCGGCGGTGCCAGAGTTGAAGGCCCGCTCCAGAGCTGGCCGTATCTGAGACGGGTCTGTCACCCGCTCTCCGTAGCCACCAAACCCCTGCATTATCAGATCGTAGCGGGTTTCCTGAGAGAGGAAGGTCCCGATGGCACGCCCAGTCCTTCGAATTACGCCCTGGGTAGTCTGGTTCCATGTGCCATTGTTGCCGACTATAGCCACTACGGGCAGCTTGTGGCGCACCATACTCTCCATGTCCATACCGTTGAGCCCGAAAGCACCGTCACCGAATACTATTGCCACCTGTTTTCCAGGCCGCGCTAGCTGGGCTGCGACGGCAAACCCAGAGCCCGGTCCTAGACAGCCAAACTGCCCAGGGTCTAGCCAGTGGGCCGGCTCGTTAATGCCGAGCACTCGCGCTGCAAAAGTGACAATATCTCCCCCGTCACCAACGACGGTGGCATCTCTATCCAGAAAGTCACGCATTTCCTTCATAAGCCGCATTGGATGGATGGGCGTCTGATCGCTATTCAGCATAGCCTCGTCAGGCTCCTTCAGTACCTTATCCTCCGTCATCACTGCCTCCAGCCACTCTGTTCCTGTGGAGCGGTAGTTGGAGGCCCGGAGCCCATCCATCGTCTGCTGGAGAATCGCCTTGACGTCCCCCACAACCCCAATATCAATGTGACGGTTTTTCCCAACTTGTTCACCATCCATCATCATCTGGATCACCGTGGCATCCTTGTTGAACAGGACTTCTCGCCCAAAGCTCAGACGGAAGTCGACGGGAGTACCGATGAGTAAGATGGCATCGGAATTGACCAAGGCGTAGCGTCTCCCAGTGCTGCCCAGATTGGGATGGTCAGAGGGAATTGCTCCACGTCCCATGGAGTTGAGGAACACCGGAGCGTCGATCATCTCCACAAACTCTCTCAACTCGTCCCAGGCCTTCGACCACCATATGTCACTGCCTGCGACAACCGCTGGATGCTTGGAACTCTTAAGAGTCTCCACGATTTGGCTAATGTACTCTGGGTCCGGGTAGGCCCGAGCCTCTGTGCGGTACCCGGTGGGTAGGACAAGGTCTTCCTCTTCTAATTTGCCATTGACAATATCCGTTGGAATCTCAAGGTAGACGGGGCCTGGCTTTCCACTGGTGGCATAACGAAATGCAGTGGCTACGAAATCGGGTATCCGGCGCACGTCTTGAACCTGCTGAGACCACTTGGTAATGGAGCTCATAAGGGACACCCCATCGAACTCCTGCAGACTACTCATGAGCCTCTCGCGAACACCCGAGTTGCCGCCAATCACGATCATCGGGCTGTTGGCCTGGAAAGCGTTGGCGACCGCAGTTACGGTCCCTGTAACCCCAGGCCCTGCGGTGACAATGCACACCCCAGGTTTGCCAGTGACCTTGGCCCACCCTTCGGCGGCGTGTGCTGAGGCCTGCTCATGCCTGAAGTCGATAACCTTGATCCCGTTGTCCTCACACCCCTCATAGAGAGGGTAGATGTGTCCGCCGTTTAGGGAAAACACGTACTCCACGCCCTCCTGCTTGAGGGCGCGACCAAAGGCTTCTCCACCACTGATCTCTGCCATTAGTACCTCCTTCTTAATCTCCTCTTATCTTCTACCAGATGCTAAGGGCGGGCTTGGTGCATAATATCCGGCAACCATCAGCCTACAAACCACGTCTCCTAGTGTCAAGGTCTCTTAAAGGCTTCTAGTATAAACCCTCTTGCCCTAGTCCA
>JASLXI010000166.1:0-287 GCA_030740415.1 Dehalococcoidia bacterium | reverse complement strand
GGCATCCATAATGCAACTTGACCAAACCATAGCCAGGAGGTGTTGACATGCGAGTAGCTCTCATAGGACAGGCGGCTTTTGGCGAGGCGGTCTACCGGCGTTTGCTGGAGCAGGGTGAAGACGTAGTCGGGGTATTCTATGAGCGTGAGGGCGACCCCTTGCATACTCTGGCTCAAGAGCAGGGTGCCCCCGCATACCCAACCAAAGAACTGCGCGGCCGCGAATTCTTCCAGACCTACGTTGATCTTGGCATAGAGGTCAACGTCATGGCCTTTGTCACTGTCATC
>JASLXI010000165.1 GCA_030740415.1 Dehalococcoidia bacterium | reverse complement strand
ATTCTCGATACCGCGACTTTGCCGGATCGCTCTTCCAGCAAGTCGTGGAACAGGTAGGATGGGATGCAAAGATCGGCGAGGGTCATCTGGACTCTCTGCTCAGGACTACCGTACTAGGGCAGGCTGGAGCCTACGGAAATCCCCAGGTAATATCGGAGGCCCAGAGCCGTTTTGGTCGTTTCCTGAGCGACCCAGCTTCCCTTCACCCTGACCTGCGCGGCGTCGTGTACGGCCTGAACGCCCAGCAAGGCGATGAATCGACCTACGACACTCTGTGGCAGCTTGAGAAGAACGCGGACCTCCACGAAGAGAGGATGCGGCTGCTAGGAGCCTTGACCCGATTCCAACAGACGGAACTCCTCCAGGATGTCCTTGAGCGTTCCATGTCCTCGGAGGTCCGCTCCCAGGACTCGGTACTAGTGCTGATCTCCGTAGCGGGCAACAGACACGGAAAGGAGTTGGCCTGGGAATTCATCAAGACCAACTGGGAGGAGTTAGACCGACGATACGGTCGAGGAGGCTTTGCCATCATGAGGCTGGTGAGCATCACGGGGGCATTCACGACCTCGGAAAAGGCCCAGGAAGTGAAAGAGTTCTTTCAAGAGCACCCCGCCCCTTCCGCACAGCGAACCATCCAGCAATCATTGGAGCGCATTGGTCTGAACGTGCAATGGCTGGAGAACAACCGTCAAGGACTGGCGGGGTGGTTCGCCAATAGGGGCTGATTCCCTAGAAACATTCGTGGTTGACCTTTACCGTCGCCATGCTATAATGTGGTCAACTTAAATGAGGATGAGCCATGCAAGAATTTGAATATGTAGCACCCACGAATCTTGAAGACGCCATCAGGTTGATGGCTGAAAAAGGTCCCCGGGCCAAAGCCTTGGCGGGAGGAACGGATGTCTTGGTTCAGTTGCGTGGTGGTCGCTTTCAGATAGACCGCCTGGTAGATATCAAGAAGATACCAGAGCTCAACGAGCTTTCCTGTTCAGATACCGACGGACTGACACTTGGCGCCGCCGTTCAATGCCATAGGGTCTATGAGGACCAGACCATCCAAAAGCTATATCCTGGCCTAGTTGATTCTGCATCCCTCATTGGGGGTATACAGATACAAGGCCGAGCCACCGTGGGAGGCAACCTCTGCAATGCTGCTCCCAGCGGGGACAACATCCCTTCCTTAATTGTTCAGGAAGCCGTAGCCATAGTGGCCGGGCCCAACGGCCGACGGAACATACCCGTGGAGGAGTTCTGCAGCGGCCCCGGCCAAAACGTGCTCCAGGAAGGCGAGCTACTGGTGGCAGTGCACATACCACCTCCCAAGCCCCATTCGGGCGCACACTTCCTGCGGTTTATACCCAGGAATGAGATGGACATCTCGATAGCGAATTCAGCAGTTTCGGTCCTTCTAGACGACTCTGGGCAGAACATCGTCTCAGGGCGCATAGCCATCGGGTCTGTGGGACCTACCCCGATCTTCGCCAGGGATGCCAGCAACTTACTGGCAGGCAAGGAGGCCAACGAGGCGTCCATTGAGGAGGCTGCAGAGGCCACCAAGAAAGTTGCGAGCCCCATCAACGACATGCGGGGCACCATCGACCAGCGGATACACCTGGTAGGTGTGCTGACCAAGAGGGCCCTGCGTACCGCCATATCACGAGCCAGAGAGGGATAACAAAAATGGCAGATAAGATTCACGTACACACCACTATCAACGACACCGAGGTAGACTTCCTTTGTGAAAGCCGTCAGAGCTTGCTGGAGGTCCTCAGGGATGTCCTTGGCATGACAGGCACCAAAGAAGGCTGCAACGACGGCAACTGCGGCGCATGTACCGTGAACCTGGACGGAAGAATCGTAGACTCCTGCTGCGTCCTTGGCGTAGAGGCCCATGGTAAGAACATCCTCACCATAGAAGGGGTGGCTTCGCCTGAGGGGCTTCACCCGCTGCAGCAGGCTTTCCTGGAAGAAGCCGCCCTACAGTGCGGTATCTGCACTCCAGGCTTCATCGTAGCAGCCAAGTCGCTTCTTGAGCGGGAGCCGGATGCCGATGAGGCCCGCATTCGCCACTGGCTGGCTGGCAACCTCTGTCGCTGCACCGGGTACGACAAGATTGTACGTGCGGTGTTAAAGGCCGGCGAAGTGATGAGCCAGGGGAACGGTGCCAGTAGGTCATCCTCTGCTGCAGGTGCTGGCACTGGATCTGCAGATCAGCGCGACGTCTACAACGACTAAGCCGTAGCCTAGCAGCTTCAGTTGCCCAATTCTTCTCACGACTAAACGCGGGGTGGCTGAGATTTTACCCGAAGTGTTTAAGTACAAGGAGGTAGCTCCATGACAACGACCGCCGATCAAAGCACCACAGCTCCAGGCAAGTACAAGGTACTCGGTACCAGGCCCGTTCGTCACGACGGAATAGAGAAGGTAACCGGTGCCGCCCGATACGGTGCCGACATGAATCTGCCTGGGATGCTCCACGGCAAAATCCTCAGAAGCCCTTACGCCCACGCACGGATCCGCTCCATAGACACCAGCAAGGCAGAAGCCCTGCCGGGTGTACAGGCCGTGGCGACGTCTAAGGACCTTCCGATCATCGAGGCCAGGGAACTCAATTTTGGAGCTGGTCTTCAGAACCCCCGACTAAGCGCCGAAAACGACCTAGCTGACAAGAAGGTACTGTATAAAGGGCACGCCGTGGCGGCCGTTGCCGCAACCAGCCCGCACCTCGCAGAAGAGGCCGTCAACTTGATAGAGGTCGACTACGAGGTACTGCCCACGGTCCTCGGATGGAGGGAAGCCGTGAAGGAAGGAGCAACCCTGCTCCACGAAAACCTCACCGAGAAGTTTTCCGTATCGCGCGCCGGTGCCCCCGAAGATACGGGCAAGAAGAGTAACACAGCCAGCCATCTCCAGCTCAAGATGGGAGATGTGGAACAGGGCTTCAAGGAAGCTGATACCATATTAGAGCAGGAGTACAATACCCAGACTATCCACCAGGGCTACATAGAGCCCTTTGCCTGTACCGTCCAGTGGATCCCCGGAGGTCGCTTGACCATCTGGACAAGTACCCAGGGTATCTTCGGCGTCCGCGGCAACGTGGCGGCGATCCTGAGTATACCGGAGTCCATGATTAAGGTCGTCCCTCTGGAGATTGGCGGTGGCTTTGGAGGCAAAGGATCAGGGTATTTGGAGCCCGTAGCAGCCGTTTTGTCGAAGAAGACTGGCCAGCCA
>JASLXI010000164.1 GCA_030740415.1 Dehalococcoidia bacterium | reverse complement strand
ACCAAACAATGGGACCCATCGCCCAAGCCTTGTCTGGGATGACATATCTCTCAGGCCTTCCCAGGGAGCAGCCAGCTGGCTGGGGCTGGTCATACATGGACGATACCGGCGGCATGTATGGTGTCATGTATGCCTTGAGCGCGCTGTACCACCGCCAGATGACGGGGCAAGGTCAGCACGTGGACAAGTCCCAGTGGATAAGTGGCGTGGCCCTCAACGGCCCCGCGTTTCTGGATATCCAGGCCAACGCACGGTCTACGATTCGAGAGGGATTCCCCCCAGGCAACCGAACCCACTGGCCCAATACCCCCCTTGTAAATAACTACCGGGGTCGGACGGTAGCGCCCCACAATGCTTACAGGACCAGCCCCGGGCGATACAACGACTGGTGCACCATAGCCTGCTTCTCCGACGAGGAATGGCAGAGCCTGATAGGAGTGATGGGCACGCCCGGCTGGGCCGCCGACGAGAAGTTTTCTACCCTTAATGGCCGACTGGAACATCAGGAAGAACTGGACGAGGGCATAGGAGCATGGGCAAAGACCATTGGCAAATACGAAGCCATGGAACAGTGTCAGGCAGCAGGAGTGCGTGCGATGCCTGTTCAAAGCAGTGAGGACAGAGTGGACAACGATGCCCAGCTCAGGCATCGCGAGATGTACAGGGAAATGGAGCACCTGGCCCTGGGCACCTGGCGTCTTCAGAATGCTCCCTTTAAGATGTCGGAGTCGCCTGCTCTCAACAGCCGTCCCGGGTCGCTCATAGGCCAGCACAACAAAGAGATATACGAAGGGCTGTTGGGTATCACCCATGAGGAACTGGTGAACGGATTCGAGGACGGCTCCTTCTGGCCCAAGGACCTGGACAGGGATTCCTATCCGTACCTCCAGGAGATGATCGAGGATGCATCACCAGTAGAATGGAACGCCAAAGGGGCTGCGCCGCAGGACGGACCAGCGCCGACGGATTCCAAGAGCACAACATCCTCCGGCCCGTTCACGGGGCTAAGGGTGCTTGAGCTTGCCGACGAGAAAGGGCAGTGGTCTGGCAAGCTGATGGCAGACTTGGGAGCAGACGTCATCAAGATAGAACCACCCGGCGGTGCGGCAGCAAGGACTGTTGGTCCCTTCTACCAGGATGTGCCAAACAGGGAGCGCAGCCTGTCCTTCTGGCATTACAACACCTCCAAGCGCGGTATAACTCTAGACCTGGAGACGGAGGATGGGCGCCAACTTTTCAAACGTATGGCAGAGAAGGCAGACGTGGTTCTGGAGACTTTCAAGCCCGGGTACATGGCCTCTCTCGGATTGGGATACGAGGACCTGAAGGAAAGCAACCCGAGGTTGATCGTGTGCTCCCTGACCGACTTCGGGCAGACAGGTCCCTGGAAAGACTACAAGGCCAGCGACCTACTGCACATGGCAGCAGGCGGACAGATGGCCAAGTGCGGATACGACGATGACGATGTCCCCAACGCCCCGCCGATTGCTCCGGGAGGAGGGCAGGCATGGCACATGGGCAGCCACTTCGCCTGCATCGCCATCATGGCCGCTTTGAACCGCCGCACGTCGAGTGGTAAGGGGCAGTGCATAGACGCCTCAGTCCATGATGCATGCGCCCTCACGACCGAGATGCATGTGAACATCTACATCTACACCGGGAAAGTTGCTCCCCGTACCACTGGGCGAGGAGGAGGCATCAACGTCACCCCGAAGGCCCAACACCTTTGCAAAGACGGCAAGTACGTCAACGCTGGAATCCTGAACCGTCTGAGCCCCGCCCAGCTAAAGGTATTGGCAGAATGGATGGACGGATACGGGCTGGCGGGCGACCTGTCAGACGAGAAATACAGCGACTCAGCGGTGATCACCGAGAATCGGTCGCATATCAACGGTATGCTGACCAACTTCTTCGGCAGCATCACCCGTGACGAAGCCTACCATGGCGGACAAAAACGGGGTTTCAACATGGGGGCAATTAGATCTCCTGACGAGGTGATGGAAGACCCTCACCTGGAGGACCGTGGGTTCTGGGCAGACGTGGAGTATCCTGAAATCGGCAAGACCTTCCGACATCCAGGACCTGCCGGTATCTTCAACGGCTCCCCGTGGCAAATCTCACGGCGTGCGCCTCTGGTCGGGGAGCACAACGAGGAGATACTGTGTGGAGAGTTAAACCTCTCTCGGGCAGAGTTAGCTGTTCTGGCTGAAGCGGGCGCCGTGTAACCCACCAGCACATTCAGCCCTGAATACTACACTAGCAGCCCTCCCTCCACACACCTGGAGAGAGGGCTGCTTCTTGTTTATGGAACCACCTGACACAGTGAAAGCGAATAACGCCAATCACTACGTCAGGGCCTGTGAACTCTGTGCCCGTTGTGGAGGCGTCGCCATGAATGCTGCTATTGCGCAGGCTATAGGTAGGGTCAAGAATATCAATACGGACAAAGTGTAGCTGCCTGCAACATCAAATAAGAATCCGAAAGGCAGTGGACCGAGGGCCGCAGAGGCCACCATTCCTGCAGTGACCACACCCCGTATAGACCCTAAGTGCTCGCGTCCATAATAGTTAGGCCAGATTACCGCCGCGGTCGTCATCATAATACCGCCAGACAGCCCCATCGAGCCTCCATAGACGACTGCCTGCCAGGGATGTGCTATCACAAAGGTCAACAACATGGCAAAGAGGAGAATCAACTGACCGCCAACCAGAATGAACCTATTGGGAAATCTGTCGCACAGGAATCCAGCCAGGAAGGTCCCTGCCAAGGCACCAGGCGCAATTACGCTCAGCGCAGAAGCCGCCACGACAGCATCCAGGCCGCGGCTATCCATCACGGACACGTGATGAAACACAAGCGCTGTCCCAATCAACGACTGAGAAGACCCCGCCAGTATCAGTAGCCAGAACGCTCGCGTCTTGAGCGCCTCATGAAGCGTAAAGCTTATTTCGTTCTCTCGGGGCAACGCTGCCTGTTGTTCTGATGGTACGTTATCTCTGTCCGGAAGAAGACCTACCGACTCAGGACTTCTTCGAACTAGGAGGATCGCGGGTCCTAACAGCAACCCCCAGACAATCAATGCTAAGGCTACCCACGCACTGCGCCAGCCAAAGGCAGAGATAAGCAGATGAATTAGTGGTGGGAAGACAGCCTGACTAGCCACTCCACCCAGGGAATTCAACGCCATTACCCTACCTCGGAGGCGCACGAACCAAAGTGCGATCAGCGTAGTTGGAATCAGGGTAAGAGACCCCTGGCCCAGG
>JASLXI010000163.1 GCA_030740415.1 Dehalococcoidia bacterium | reverse complement strand
GGCTGACCCGAACGGATCATGGCCCTTACCATCGCAATCATCCTATCAGACATGTCGCCCCAGACGATCGTACCCACCACAAAGATGGGTTGCGCGATGTCCACATTCTCCACGTAGTTGGCAACGGTCGTCACCCCCGTGCCGCCACGAGAGTATTTAAGTGTTATCATCGGGAGCGCATGACATGTCGAACATCCCCCGTAGTTAGCTACGCTACGTGGCTGCGTCCAGAAAGGATACCTCTGCATGGACCATTTCCGTTCCTCCGGGTCATACAGGTGGGCATAATCTCCCACGGCGCAACCGGACATGCCCACAATAGCATTCCGCGACGCCAGCTCATTCGCCATCCACTGCACATCTTCAGGGTTAGCCCCACCACACCCTAGTATCGAGAACCACCCAGGGCAGTTGCCCGGAAACGCGGTGTAACCGTAGGCCCGTATCTCGTTGTTGGTAGCGAATGCTCTTCCTGCGCGGAAGAGGAACTTGTCATCAGCCGCCGTCTGGGCATGCGTCGATACCATCATGTCAGGTATCCGTATATTCTCAGGACATGCTTCCCCACATTTCCCGTGCAGACAGCACTTTTTCTCCAGGTCGGTCAGCGCCTTCAACCCCTCCTTCTTCACCGCCTTCACCCCCCGGCTGACCAGCACTCCACTGGGGCAGGCATAGAAACACAGATCGCAGTTATCCCGACATTTCTGCGCTTCAGCCTTGGCCTCCGCATCATCCATGAGGTTATCCCCGCTCCTCTCGCCCGCTCCCTCCAGTACCTTCATCACCACTTCGGCTGCCTTATCCTCATCCCTTACCCAGACAGCCTCCCCAGCCAGCGCATCCTTCACTATCCCCTCTACTCCCTCTCCAGTCCTGTCCCTCACTCCTTCCAATCCTTTGTTCCCAGTCCAGATAAGCTTGGCTCCAGCCTTCTTGGCTATTCCTACCAGGTCCACGTCCAGACAGGCATCACTCCCAGCTATCACGTCGAATATCCCTGTCCTCAATATCTTCGCCGCTCTCCCCATCGGGCCTACATGCCTTGCCCTGTCATAAATCCTGGGCAGATCATCCGCCGCCTGTCCTATCCCGCATACCTCATAGTTCTCCGTCGCTTTCTTCTCCTTCAGCTTGTCCACCACCAGGCACATGGGTATGAAATCGTCCCCTATGAATACCAGCGCCTTCTTGTTCGCCTCCATCATCCCCCGCCCAGTCCACATCGGCAACGGATACCACGCTACATCCGCCAAACTCAAATTGCCCGCCGTCGTCATCCCATATATCGATACCTTGATTACTTCTAAGACTTCCTGCGCTATAAACAGCACCGACCCCGCATGCATCGCATGCGACTCCATCTCCGCTACGCTCGCAGTCCCGGCATCGGCCACAGCCTGCGCCTTCTTTATCTGCTCCTCCGCATAATCCATGGCCCTCTGCAGGTGCTTCACAGTAGTGGGATAGAACCCACACATAACCCCTATCCACGTAAAGTCAGCCATGTCCATGAATTTACCATGGCTCACCGCCCGGTTGCTTCCGAACACCCTGGCGATATAGTCCAAGACACGCCGTGCTGTCGCCATCTGGGTGGCACAGCCCCGACAAGCAGTCTGAAGACTGAACCTCGCGCTAGACGTTTCCTGATCATCGGCACCTCGGGAATACATCGGCGGCCAGGTAGCCAGAAGAACTTCTCTATCCCACTCTGTAATATCATCCGCGCCAGCGAAAGGAATCATCCGGAACTCGCGGATCAATCTGAGTCGTGCCTCCACCCCATCCTGTTCCAGCACCTTCTTGATTTCATTCAGGTCCACTGATTCAACATCCGCCAGGACTTCCCGCAAGTCCACGTCCGTCCTCTTGCCCACGCGGACTATGTACTTTTTCTCTCTGTCGCTGTTTTCCATCCCTTAGCCTCCGAAGAAAGACCAGTCAGCGGGCATTCTCTCTCCATCAACTCCCTAATTAGCAAGCATAACCTATTCCCGAATCCTCATCAAGAGCAAAGCCCCCGAATCATCTTCGGGGGCTTTGCAACCTTTCTTCGACACCGGGAATGGTAGCTTCCCGGTCCATCAGTTACAGTTCTTCTTCTAACTCTTCCTCCAACACCCACGCTAGACGCTGCCCCACGATGACTTCAGGAGACATTCCCGGTAGCACAAAGTGCTCGGAAAACGCTCTGTCCCTGGGTCCACCAATCCAGGACCACATCGCCTCTTCGGCAGGATTGTACATCCACAGCATGAAATCCTGCCTTTTCAATTCGTAGAAGTTCCTCCCTCTGTCTTCTTGGAGCCATTCCAACAGGAGGTACTCGTTGATGGGTGGCAACACGACTCCGTAGTCGATGCTCTCTCCAAGAACCGGTTTCATGGCTGCCAGCTTGACGAAGCCATCCACAGCCAGTTCGATAGCAGATTCTACTACCAGCAACACCTCATGGGTGGTATCTCCGTCCTGTCGTTTCGCCCGAAAATCAGGCTGAACGAACCCCACGTAATCCGGTACCAGCAGTTCATAGCCGACCGCCGTCAAGAACGTCTCGGTGCCTTTGACCACTTCCTCGATCGCTACATCGTAGGCCCGAAACTCCCCTTCCGCAATCTTGGGGGCATCACTCTGAGTCATAAAGCGCCGACAAAGTCGTCCACGTTTTTCTCGAATTCCTTCAGGGACACCGTATCTCCTAGGGACCCGGTAGCTTCTTCTACCGGCTGATATGACAGAGCAACCGTGTCCATGTCGGCGACCATGGAGCAGATCCAGTTGAGAGATGTCGGCGTATAGCCCAGAAATATCAGGACGTCAGGCCTTTCCTTAATCATGGGGTCTTTCCATTGGCCCGGCTGGGTAAACTGCGCTATCTCTCCTATCCACATCTTCTTCGTCTTGTATATGGTAAGACCTCTTTCCTTAAGGCCTACCACCGTGTTGGCTGTGGCCGCAACTGGCCGCTCTTTCAGTTTCTTATATATCTGGACCGCATAGTCCAGAAGACTTTTATCCAGAGGTAACTCGTCGCACAGAGACCCGGTAACCAGCAGTGGGTTCTTCTTGCCTTTGACAAATTTGCCGAGGTCTTTCGCCTTCATGACGTTCATGGCAGTCTCCTTTCTTTCGGCCTGATGAAGCAGCGTTCCAGCTTCGTATTGGATCGGGCTACGGAACTGTACGCTTCGATGAATTCCTTCTGAGGCAAGCTCCTGCCATCAGGATGAGGAATCCCAGTCACCGCAAGTCCGTCCAGCTTC
>JASLXI010000162.1 GCA_030740415.1 Dehalococcoidia bacterium | reverse complement strand
GTAGTTGGGGATGAGGTTGCGGTTGCTGAAGTTTCTGCGTCGCACTGCTCTGGTTCTGGCCGTGCTGAGCGTGCTTCTCACTGTACTCGCTGTTACTAATCCTCAAGGACGGACAGCTGCCAAGGCAGGTGGTTTCATACTTCAGGTGATACCTGCTATTCCGATGAAGCCGCTTGAGTGGTTCACTGGTAGACCGATTAAGGAGGAGGTCTTCTTCCCCCAGGCCCAGGGGCAGGGCGTGGCTGACCTTTACAGGCCTGGCGGCATAGGTGAACGCGCAGCTGTGCTGTTGTTCTTGGGTGTGAACCCGGCTGGCCGCGATGACGAACGCGTGGTCAATCTTGCTGAGGGGCTGGCCCGGTCTGGGATGGTGGTCATGGTTCCATGGTCGGAGACGATGACTCAGTACCGGATAGATCCGGCAGAGGTGGACAATCTGGTCAACGCATTCCAGTATCTGCGCGGTCTGGAGTACGTGGACCCTGAGCGGGTGGGCATGGGTGGGTTTTGTGTAGGTGCATCCCTTTCCACTGTCGCTGCTCAGGATCCCCGGATAAGGGAGAACGTGGCTTTTATAAACTTCTTCGGCGGCTACTTTGACGTCAGAGGTCTGCTAATGTCTATTGCCAGTCGCACTAGGTTCAGTGAAGGCGGCCAGGAACCCTGGGAGCCTAGCGATCAGACGCTGAAGACCTTCCGTAACCATCTCATCGAGAGTGTGCAAAACTGGGAAGACCGGGAATTCCTGACCAAGGTATTTGTGGATGGACAGGAGCCAAACCAGGGCGACGTGGAGGACCTGTCTTCCACGGGAGGAACTGTCTACCACCTGATGAGTGGAGTGTCTCTGGAGGAGGCAGATGAGCTGTTGAGTCGGCTACCTGAAGAGTTCCAGGAAGGTCTGAGAAGCATATCACCCAGCCAGAATTTAGTAGACCTCAAGGCGAGGATGCTCATTATGCACGATGCAAAGGACGATAATGTGCCATCGGAGGAGTCGCGCCGCCTGATGGCTGCCCTGAAGGAGCGAGGTAACGTTCGCTATACAGAATTCGTCCTTTTCCAGCATATGGATCCCGCTAGGGCTGTGAATCCATTGACCTGGACCAGTGATGTGTCCAAGCTGTTCTTCCACCTGTACAGTATCATCCGCATTGCATCCTAGCGGATCAGCTATAGTTAGGTTCTCCTACTCCTCGGCGCATATCCTTCACTGCTCCAAGGCTTCTTTGATCCTCTTCAGGCCGCCATTCATCTCCCTAGCGAAGACCTTTCGGTCTACAAGCCATAGGAGAGGCGGGAACCAAAGTGGAAGGGGCTTGGGGCTGAAGTGCCGCTCCATAAGGGAATAGGTAAGTTTGGTGCCGTCGCCCCGTGGTTCCAGTTTGTAGGCCCAGCGGTAAATATTCTGCTGCCCGGCTCCGTCACTCACCGTCTCCCACGCTAGATGGCTGTCTTGCTTGAATTCGGTGACGGTGGAGGTATCCTCTACCCCAGCCCTGGAGGAGAGTTGTCCCAATGATTTGAATACAGTGCCTATTGTCAATGGTCCGGGGGTAACCTTCTGGATTTTCTCCAGGCCAAAGCTAAGCTCCCCTGACCACTCCACGTGCCTCTCTATGTCTGCGAGATACGTGAACACCTTGTCTGCCGGTGCATTTATCTGGATATTCCTGCTCACCACAGTCATTTCTGGATCCTCCATCGGCGATGGTGGTCGTGGATCATACTTGCGCCGTAGATGGGTGGAAAGGCGAGGGGAGTGAAGGAGATATCCCTATGGGTCTGGTCTATGTCCTGAGTGGGGTACATCCCCGATCCATTACTCGCCGAAGATTTGGACTAAGACTTCCCTAGGCCTGGGCATATCCAACTCAACGAGGAAGATACGCTGCCAGCGGCCGAACTGGAGCTGGCCTTCGATTATGGGGATGTTTTCGCTGGTCCCCAGCAGAAGGTGCTGGCAGTGAGCGTGACCGTTGGGACATTCGTCCTCGTTCATATTCACCGTTCGGATGGAGAAATTGTTGTGTCGGTAATTGCCGTTGCGTGAGGCCATCCTCTCCAAGAACTCCCCCATATCTTTGAGGAGAAGCGGTTCGTTCTCGTTGACCTTGATGGCGGCGGTCGTGTGCTTTGAGTATACGACCGCGAAGCCGTTGAGTACCTGGGATTCCTTTGTGAACTCACGCACCTTATCGGTGATATCTATGAACTCCGGCGCTTGGGTAGTCTCCATTCCCATATGGTAGGTGTGGATTTTCATGACTTCCTCTCCGTCGGCAAGGGCCACTGACCTTGGCCTTCAGTGAATAACCCTAGCATAATGGTACCAAGTTTTCAATGTTCCAGCATTCGTTGAAGAATTCTTTCAGTAGCAATAGGTAGGACAGGCAGGGATGTACGCGTAGTTACTGCTGGCGGGTCAGAAGGAATTGCACCAGAGCATAGAACTCCTCTTTGGTGCCCGGGACAAGGTCGATTCCATCCAGGGCTTTGAGGGCATGGTCAGCGTGGGTCTCAGCGAGTCCCTGAACGTACTCTGGAGTGCCAAGCTCTGTCAGCAGGGCTAAAGTGGAAGCCACGTCTTTATCCTCGACCTGCTCTTTGGCATATATAGCCTGGAGTTGTTCCTTACCTGTTGCGCTGGCGTGCTCTAGGGCGTACACCATGGGTAGTGAGTTCTTCTTCCTGCGGAGGTCGCTACCTGTGGCCTTTCCTGTCTCCTCCTCGTAGCCCCATATGCCCAGGTAGTCGTCTCTTATCTGAAATAGGGCTCCCAGGAATGTGCCACATTGGGTCAATGCCTGCACCGTCCTGGCATCGCCGTTGCCGGTTAGGGCTCCCATCTGCATAGAGCACCGTATTAGTGCCCCCGTCTTCCTGGCTATCATCTCCAGGTAGTTGGAGGTAGTTATATCCGTTCGTCCCTCGAAGTTGAGGTCTAAATACTGTCCCTCAACTGTTTCCAGGTAAGCAGAGGTGAGCAGCATGCTGCACATCACCACTACCTCGGGTGTAAGCTGATAGTGGTGAAGCTGTTGGATGCCCTGGTCTGCCAGGGTCCTCATGACGTTTCCTGCCTGAAGAGCTTTGGGGGTTCCCCAGATTGCCCATAGTGTAGGGCGATGGCGTCGCTCTCTGTCGCCGTCTTGGATATCGTCGTGGATGAGGGTGAAGTTGTGGGTCAGGTCTATTGCCGCAGCCGCAAACAGAGCATGCTCTGGTGCTCCGCCCACGGCCTCACAGGCAAACATGCAGAGGGATGAACGGAGACC
>JASLXI010000161.1 GCA_030740415.1 Dehalococcoidia bacterium | reverse complement strand
ACGCTTAATGACGGACATTTATGATACGTGGGTGGAGCATGGTAGCCTGAGCCGGGAAGCGGTGGACGAAATCTTTCAAAGGGCCGACCAAAAGGTAAAGGACCACCTTAACGAAGCGTTAAGGGAAGAAATCGATGCAGAGCATATAAGGAAGGGGACGACCGCCGACACTGCCACGCAAAAGAAAATGGATTCGGACGAAGAACTACTACCGAAGGCAGAATCGGAAATCAAGTATACCGAGCCAGAAGAGAAGGTTCCTGGTTCAGCTGAGGTTGCTACAGAGGGTTTAGAGGCCTTCGAGGATGCCCTCAAGATTGCCGAGGACCGCCTTGAGTCTATTACTACGCCGGGGGCAAGGAGAGTTAAGAAACTGATAGATGATGCGCCGGAAGTTGGCGGGGTTTTCCGTATTAACATACCGCTGGAAAACTTTAGAAAGAATATAGTTCGCAAGCATGGCGAGGAGCTTGGTAATGAACTGGCGGACGCGGCTGAGGCGTATGCTGAGGCTCGTAAACAGCTCGCTATTAGGAGGCGGGTACAGGCGGAAGCGGCACCGGAGGCCGAAACCCTGGTGCGACACCAGATTCGGCAGGCGGCAGAAGAGGGAGACCGTCCCGTAGTAATCACCGAGGATGTAGGTTCTACTTACCACCAAGAGCAATTCGATTTAGTCGAGGATGGCGTCAGGGAATTTAGGACGTTTTTGTTCCAACAAGGGGCGGGCCTCCAGCGCCTCAGGCGAGGCATAACTGCGATTAATCATATCAGGGGCAGGATGAAAAGTTATTCGCAATTCCTGAAGAAGCATCCCTCTCAGTTCTCTAACCCTGCTGCTAGGGGGGCAACGGAGGCGAACCCAATAGGTTTATTGGGCCCAACAATTATATATACTGGTCGCACAGGGGCAGATAAGGCGGCAGCGCGGGTACGGGCTGGTGATATTATGGCGCACGCTAATACTATGTTGGCTGAACGGCTTAATGCGATTAGGGCCTCAGTGCAGCGGTTTGATGCTGGTGACGTCGCTAGGATACCGGCGGGAGAAGCGGCGATGAAGGAATTAGAGGAACTCTCGACTGTCTGGGGTTTCCTCAATATGGTGGTGGGCCCCGAGGGCGAGATGTGGGCGATGGTGCCCTATACTGCAGCGGATGAAGCCCTGCATGGTACCCTGGAGTTCCTTCGCCTAAGGGCCCCGAAGGGAAGGAGATTAAGGCCCAAGCCTGGGATGGAGGGGCTTCCTGACCCCCAGGAATTCTGGGACATTACTTTTGGCAACAAGAAACACGGCCTAGACCCCAGCAACCCAAAACGAGCGGATTTTGACGTGCTTACTGGTAAGGCAGTGGAAAAACCCGAAATGTTCGACGAATTGGACCTGCGTAATTTCAGCTCTGGTGTGCATGTGGATGATGCTACGGGCTATGAATATTATCGTGGGCGCGGGGCAACAGGAATTAAACGAGAAAGTGGGGTTGGGCGTGTAGAGGAAGGCCGTGGTCCTGTTCACTGGCAAGAGGCACGGGCCAAGGGTGTCGGGAGTCGGTCACCTGGCTACGATGAGCACAAGAATGTTCGCAGGAAGGACGGGCGTCCCATCAATGAAGTGGAATGGGGCGATTCTGCCGGTAGAAAGGCGCCCCCGGAGGGTCACGCGGGCGCGGAAGCCCAGGTGCGCGATTCTATCGAGGACTATTATCCGATAGAGCAAGAGGTCTCACAAACCGCTCAACACGAGACGGCGACTGGGTTACCGGCGGGCTCGGTTGCGAGAGATGACGTGCCAACCCCGCAAGAGCTTAATAGAATGCCCACCGCGGAACTTCAGCGGCAGAAAGATTTGAGGGCCGCGCTGGCTGGTCAGAATATGGACGGGGCCGTGCAACTGCATTTTGAAGACGACCCCGCATATGTCGCAATTAGTGATGAACTCCGGATACGTAGACGGGCCGAGACAGCCGCGGAGGGTATTGCGCACGAGGGACAGGTTCTCGTGCGACAGGAAAGGATACGAACAGAGCTGACCGAACTTGCCGATACCCAGACTAGGCTGGAGCTTATACGCCTGGAGTCTGGTGCACCGAGGTCGGAGACAGATGTTGTAGGCGTGTTTCAGCGGGACTATGCTCACAGGCTGACCCTTTCTGAGTATGTAACCAGTGAGCTTTCCAATCAGGTGCCGGTGGTTTACAGGTCGCCCAGCAAGAGCGTGACGAATGCTGGTAATTACAACCGTGCCGCAGAGGTTGTGCTTTCGACCGTGTTGCCGATTGACCCGGCGGAATTACCCAAGAGCTTGGCGGCCCTCTCTGTAAGTTTGAATAAACTGGATGCCAACGGCTTGCAATTTGTTGCCGCGGCTAAGGGTATCGTATTTGACCCGTTGTATTTCCCCGTGAGCCCCACGAAGGCTGATTGGGCAGAGCGGCTACTAATTCACTTTGAAACCGAACAGGTTGTTAGGCGGGCTATGGCAGAACACGGACTTAGCCGGGGTGATATTGCTGGGTGGGGACGCCTGACTCCACTTCCCTCCGAAGAGGTTGTGAGCGAGCTCGATGCTATTTTTAAACGTATTCACGGTATCAGTTATAGGGACATGCCCAATACACATCCTGATGCCGGGGAAATGGTTCGCGCTGTTGTCAGGCTCTTTAGGGACCAGGAGCAAAGAGGCGCCACTTTCTCGTACCTGAAAAATTACATCAGGGCAGGCGAAAACGCTATTGCCAACCGGAGGGTGTTATCGGAGCCTGTGATGTTAAGCATGGTTGAGGCTGATGAACAGTTAGGTAGATTGTTCGGACCAGAATTTACCGAGGGCCTGAGTCTTCGGAACGTCCTTCCCGAGAACCAGCCTGCACGGTACAGGCCGTTTGCGGCGGTTCAGATTAGACCAGAGGATTATCTTACCGAGGAGACGTTTGCTAAGGATGGCTGGGAGTGGTTGTTAGACGTCCAGCCCGATGGCGGGATATTCGATGAGGTATATGATTCTGCCCAGGCTGTGAATGCTCGCTGGCTAGAACTGGCCGAAGATTTTGAGGCAATGACTAACTATGCCATTGTTAGGGTTCAGGATGAAGCTGGTAGGCCTGGGTGGCGCATTGCGCAGAAGGCTATCAAGGGTGAGCCCTGGCAACAGAGCTTCCCGGACTTCGTGGTTATGTGGCTTAACCATCAGAAACCAGATAGCAGGTGGTTGCAAAAGTGGGGCCTTAAGCATATCTCTCAGGCCCTAGACGCGAGAGAGGCTACAGTGCTGGGGACGAGACTTAATTCAATTAAGGGGGTTGG
>JASLXI010000160.1 GCA_030740415.1 Dehalococcoidia bacterium | reverse complement strand
CGCGACCTATCTGATATTTACGAAAGGGGCTTTAGTTCTTGGGAAGAGGGCGTAGCTTTTGCTCAAGCAGGTCTTGACGTCTCTAGGGTTAAAGGTGGGTCATGGGCGGCAGCGGCACAGGCGGAAGCTTACGGGCAGCAGGCAGCTGACCAGGGCCTTGCGGCGGCAGCGGCACAGGCGGAAGCTTACGCGCAGCAGGTAGCTGACCAGGGCCCTGCGGCGGCAGCGGCACAGGCACAGGCAAAGCCGCAAACGGTTCATCAGCGTTGGCAGGAGCAGCAAGATGAAGCAGAAAAGGCCAGAAAGAGGCGAGCAGCCCCAGAATATGTAGAGGACGTTGAAGAGTGGGCAGAAGAGAATCCGCATAAGGTGGAGGAAGAGCGAAGGAAGGAGGAGGCCCAGGCTGGTTTTCTCGCCAAACCGAAGTATATGGAGGATATGCCAGAAGAGGAATGGATGGCCGCGTATGGGCATCAGTATGGAGTATAAGGGGATAATATTGTACAATAGGAGCAATTATGGCTGACGAACAAATTCACAGGGAATCTGACCTCTTAGAGAAGTATTCCCGTTGTAGGGCCAATTGCGATAAATGGCACAAGCGCATTGAGGAACACGAGAAGTTCTATGACCTGGAACATTACTCGTCCGGTGCGTTGCCTGGGGAACGGCGGATTACTCTCACTAAGGCCACTAACGTGGTGGACCTGGCTGTCGGGATTCTAACGGCTAACGAGTTGACGATTCAGGCGGTTTCCCCTGAGGAAAGCGAAACTGTGAAGAAGCAGGCCAGCTTAGTGGAGCAGTTCCTGGACGGTGTACTCTATATTAATTCCGAGCGACAGGAGACTGACCTTCGGTATGACTGGACGTTCTATCAGGTACGCGATGGGGCGGTGGGCCTGAAGACTGTATGGGACAATAGTTTGGATGCCTCACTTAGGGTGGAGGCGGACGAGGAAGGGAATCAGCGGGCGGTCTATGACCAGCTCCCGCTCATGGTGAACGTGTTGCCTGGTAGGTTTCTTTTTCCTATGCCGGGCGGCAAATTGGGGCGGTGGAAATATATCTTCTATGCCATTGAGAGAACTGTTGAGGATATGGAGCGCGAATATGGCCCCATGCCGAAATACAATTCAATGAGCAAGAAGCAGAAAGAGATGAAGAAGGGCGACTTTATAGACTATTGGGGAGAAGTGCAACAAGAGGACGGTAGTTGGGCGATTGAGAACGCGACCCTTTATGATAACCGTCTTCTGGATGGACCGCGTGTTATGGAGGGCTACAACGAGATACCCATTACCATGATGTTCTACAAGCCGGTGGGTCACATTAAACCGGAGGAGTGGGGGCATTCGATTTTAAAGCCTGTGATGGAGATGGTGAAAGAGATGGAATGGCGGGTGAACCGCCAGACCCGTCTGCTGAACGTGTTTGCTAATATGCCCCTGGTCGCCCGCACGCGGGACGGACGTCCGGTAAAGGTGGACTCTGCCTTTGGTGACGTGGTACAGCTTAACGAGGGAGAGGATATTGCCTTCCCTGTTTGGCCTGGTACGCCGCCTGACTTCAAGGAGCAGATTGCGATGGTTGCCACTGAGGTAGCAGATGCCTCTTTCCCTGCGGTAATGTATGGCGAGGGGCCAAGTGCGGCCTCGGGATATGCGCTCTCACAGCAGGGCGATGCTGGCCGTATTCGCTTGACCCAGCCGCAGAAACAGCAGGAGCGAACCCTCGCTATTTGGGCGAGAAAAACTCTTGGTCTGTTGCGGAACTTCTCCCCCGGTTATACGGTGGAGGTTTATGGGGACAAGGCGGGTGCGCCCTTTAGTCAGGAACTTACAGGAGAAGACACAGCGGGTTTTCGTGTAAATTTCCAGCTGAAGCCGCAGTTCCCCAATGATGAGGTGCGGAGGGTGGCAATGGCTACCCAGACGAAGGATACCTTGTCCGCTGAGACCCGGATGGAGAAGTACCTCGGGATACAGCAGCCGGACCAGGAGACTACCCGTATCTTACGGGATATGGCGCGTAGGCACCCGATGATGGTGGAGTACCAGATGATGGCCTTGTTCCGGGAATTGGCTGGTGAGGGAGACGAGGCGGCCCGCATGGTTCTGGAAAGGCTCCAGCAAGGTGGCGGAGCAGGTGGTGGTGGGGCGCCACCGGGCCCAGCTCCGGGCCCGCCTAAACCGGAGCAGTCGCCCGGGCTTCCCTCGGCGGCTAGGGGGCAGGTAACACAGCAAGAGCAGGGGTTCGCGCCAGCAGGCCAGGAACCCTCTGAAGATGTATTCAGGATGGTGAACACCATGCAGGGTGTTCCGATGGTGTGATATGGCTCAGGATAACCGACAGTTCAAAGTAATGAAATTGTGGCATGGCCTTGGGGGCGATGCGGATAAACAATGGCGTAATGTCATGAACCGTTTCCCGAGAGAAAAGAGTTCGTTTACTAATTTAACGCCTGCGAGAAAAGACTATCTAAATCGTACCTATGGTGAATCCGAGGCTAACGAGTGGATGGCGACTATGAGCGGGACACCGAGACTAGGAGTTTAGTTATGCCACATACCCCATTCCATACAACTAGGTCAACTGGGCCTGGAGCGCGAACGAAACGCGAAGAGGAGCTGCAGCAACGTATACGGCGACGGCCTTCCAGGCCCGCGATTGTGGTGGAAGACCCCTCAGATTTTGGCATGGTGAGTCGGGGTGCTCCTGGGCCAGTGGTGTTGCGCCCCTCTTTGGGTAGGGGCGGTGGGAGTCCTGCCCCCGCTGGGGGTCCTTCGAGAGGTGGCCCTCCGCCTACGCCAGACCCGTTGCCAGAGGGGTCATATGCTGAGGGAGGGGGTGGTCCGGGAAGTGCGGGGTATGAGCGATTTCTAAGAGACTACCCGGACTTTGCGGAGCAAGAAGACCCTGCAGGCTTCTGGGAAACAATGTTTCCTGGAGATAGCCGTGCGGCTTATGCTTTACAGGATGCCATGGCGAAATTGTTTGGTGGGACGGGCTATGATATTCCTACAGGCCACGCAGTAACCAGACACGCTATTGCAAGGGGACAACGGGGCAATACGCCAATTCAAGTGAATGCTATTGTTGTAAATCAGCGGCTTGATGCTTGGCTGGATGAAAATACAGTACCGGCGTGGGAGGCCGTAGAGCTTATTGAGAAGACTACTGGTACTGTTACTACGACGGAGTATGGACCTGTCAAATCGGAATATTTAAGGGTGAATCCCAGGGGGAGCAGCGAATACATTCTGAAGTCCCAGCAAGAGGAATACCTTGAAATGTTAGCGGATATCG
>JASLXI010000015.1:9084-9377 GCA_030740415.1 Dehalococcoidia bacterium | reverse complement strand
AGCCATCTCCGAACCGTACCGCACGTCGCAAGGCCGCGTCGCTTGAGCCTCCCACCCAGATTGGCGGATGAGGATCACGCTTGGCTCTTGGTCCTGTATACACGTCCTGGAATGACACGTGCTTACCTTCAAACGAGGCGATATCATTAGTCCACAATTCTTTGATGGCAGCCAGATACTCGTCGGTCATGGCTCCGCGCCGGTTGAATGGGACTCCCAAGGCTGCAAACTCTCGCCGGGCCCATCCAACCCCGACGCCAAATATGAACCGTCCGTTGCTTATCTGGTCCAGC
>JASLXI010000015.1:0-9074 GCA_030740415.1 Dehalococcoidia bacterium | reverse complement strand
TGGGCTGCGATACGGAATCACTATGGCACTGGTCCCAATTTCTATCCCGCTAGTGATGCCAGCCAGCCAGGATAGGCTAATGAATGGATCATAGAAGGGAGCCGGGTATCTAGTCTGGACATCTGGGGTTACTGCAACGTGATCGGATATCATCACGAAGTGGAAGCCCCTTGCTTCAGCGAATTCAGTCCAGCGCCGGAGTGTTTCAGGGCTGACTCCAGGGCCAAAGTTGAGCAGATTAACGCCCACTTTCATGAGATATTCCGGTCTATATCTACTCTGCCGTGGTCCCCGGCAAGCCGATAACAGCTGTCCATAGCATCAGCATTGTACTACACTGTGAGGGTGTAGAGGCTGGTCTGACCGAGTTCTCGTGCAACGCCAATCACGTGAGACCCAACGCACATCGCCAATAATTAGTGCAATGCATGAAAGGGTATGTCTCATCACAGGAGCCACGTCCGGCATAGGTCGTTCCACGGCCTACGAATTGGCCAGGCTAGAGAATACCGTGGTGTTGGTCGGCAGAGACAAGAAGAAATGTGCGGCCACCGCAGAGAATATCGTTAGAACGACCGGAAACCGATCTGTGGACTACCTGGTGGCAGACCTTTCCTCTCAAGATGACATACTAGCATTGGCCCGGCAATTCTTGGGCAAATACTCACGTCTCGACGTGCTGATTAACAATGCCGGCACCATTGCCTGGACACGTCAGTCAAGCCCCGATGGCATAGAGTTGACATTCGCTGTGAACCACCTTAGCTATTTTCTACTTACGAATCTTCTCACGGATATCCTCCGATCAAGCACTCCATCCCGAATCATTAATGTGTCCTCAGTGGCACATGCCGGTGTAGAACTAGATCTTGATGATGTTCAGAATCCGAAGAGGTACCGAGCACTTCAAGCATATGGTCGGTCCAAACTCGCTAATCTGCTGTTCACCTATGAACTGGCAAGTCGTCTTGAAAGCTCTGGCGTGACAGTGAATGCCATCCACCCTGGTCTGGTGGCAACAAACCTAGCATCAAACGGTAAGATGCCTCTTGGATGGATATCTAGGCCCATACTTCGCTCAGCGCTGGCAATTGCAGGGCGAAAGGTGGTCCAGGGCAGCAGGACGCTGGTCTACCTGGCTACCGCTGAAGATGTCGCCGGCATCACAGGCAAGTATTTCGTCGACGAGGCAGAAACCAACTCTTCGCCAGCGTCATATGACATCTGTATGGCTAGCCTGCTATGGGAGCTTAGCGATCGGTTGACCGAGCACTCGCCATCAGGGCCATCTACCCGAAACTACTCAGAATGGACGTAGCCGCGGATAATGAGTCCTACTTGAATAACGTTTGCTGGGTTCACCCCTGGTTGGTCTCGGTTGGGACGCTCCGAAGGACGCTGAGGAGGCGACGCCAGAGTTGGTTCAGCACCCCTTGGTGTTCAAGGGAGGCGTCCACCAGTCCATACCGCTGTGCCGTGTATGCCTCGGTAATGGCCTGAATCTCGGAAATTCCTGGAGAGAAACCGGTTTTAAGCCTCTCTTGATACTCATATGGCGTCTCTGGGTGCCGACGGGGGAGGCCTGCCCTTCTGCCTTCCCTCAGCAGTCCCTGGTATATTTCTCGAACCGTGTACTCACGGTCTGTGGCCTCGTCCGCGTCTAGCGCTACCTGTAAAGGAACGGCAACTGGCGTTACGCCCTTCTTCCTTTCGAATCTGCCAAATAGTCTGGATAAGAATGACCGAAGGTCCGACTTGAACCCCTCCCATGACCACAACGACTCGCTGACTTCCTCAACACTCTCCTCCTCTCTGGCTCTCCAGTGTTGGCGCAGGGCACGGCCCAGGATGAGCACGACCAGAAGTACCACCAGTACACCCAGCCCCCACCTAAAGATCAGCAGGGCCTCGGGAGGAATACCGCCTACATCCTGCCCTTCCATCACCCTTCGCACCTCTTCGGGATTGGGAGGGCTGAAGGCCCCTAGCGGTTCCCCCTGTCCTACGAGGCTTGTTAAAAAGCGCAATACGTATATCACCCCCGCAGCCGCAACTCCCACGGGCAATGCCACAATGTATATGAAAGCGGTAAGCAACCAGCCAGCCAACGCTCCCACGGTACGGAGCAGCGAAGTTGCCAGGTTGAAGGAAAAGGCACTGGCAGTGATCAGAGGCCCGGCGAGAATGACGATGACGACCCCCAGCAGCATGGAGAACCAGCGCTGGTCAGGCGCGCTAAATGATTCTTCCCGGCGAAGCATCTCTTCTCGGGTTGATTGCAAATTGATGAGACCCAGTGACAGAAGCCCCATGGCAAAGAATCCAAGAACGTAGAAGCCGGTCGACGCCACTATTTCGCCGGTGCTTCCGTCGGAGGAAGAGTTGAGTTGAATGATGGAGCTTTGCACAACCAGCAGTAAGACCAGGGCTGTCAATCCCACCAGAAATTTGCGATATAGGTCGTCGAAGGAAGGGCTACCCCGACCAGCAGAGATACCACGCCAGAGAAGAATTGCTCCCAAGGTAAGTCCACCATAGATGAGAGTTTGGTTTTCCAGTGCGTACTGTATCCAGTCAAGGTCCCAGAGGGCGTATCCTCCGCCCATGTCAAGCCGGACCACTACCGCCAGCAGAAGTGCCAGGGCTGGAAGCACTGCTAGATAGAGAAGGCTCAGTGCCCAGTTCTTGAGGAGGGTATGGTGTGATAATAACTGTGCGATCACCAACAGCACCACGGCACTTCCCAAGGTTAGAGGTGGCTCGATCCACCCCAACACCTTCAACTCGCCAGCCCAGACAAACCAGGGGTAAATCCATAGCATCTCTATCATAGCGGCCAAGAAGGGGACAGCACGCCCAAACTCAAAGCCACGGAGTATAGTCACCGCTGCTCCTCCTGACGTACCTGATCCAATTGCACCGATTCCAAGTCGCGCCAATCCACCCGGTCGGAGACGTGGTATACAGGGATGCTGCCCAGGCTGACGCCTCTCCATTGTTCTCCCACCAGGACCAGCACCACTCGCCTTCCAGCCCTTCGGAAGCGATGGAGAGAGGCCAGAAGTGATTCACTGAGCTCTGCAGTGACCACCGCCAAGGTGGCGGCCCCGTGGACATTACGTGCCTCCCTGTTCAACAGCTGCTCCAGGGGAAGAGCGGGCCAGCCCTGGACTTGGGCTAACGCTTCCAGCACTCGCTGAAGCTGGTCAGGGTGGTCAGAAGACGGGAGTTTGATAAGGCCTTGCTTGAACAGATAAGGTTCGTTGACGTACAACCCAGCACGATACCCATTCCGGACGGCGTGGTTGACGATTGACGCCGTGGCTATGACCGCCGTCTCAAGAAGTTGCTCCACCCGGCCCCAAATGGGTGCCTCGACGGTACGTACGTCCAGGAACAGGGCGATATCTACGGTAGTAGTCGGCTCAAAGGTACGGCTCTGCAATCTGCCCAGGCGCGCGGTAGCCTTCCAGTGGATGTTCTTCAAGGGATCGCCGGGGGCATATTCCCTGGTAGTAACCACTCGCACGGGGTCATCGAACAGATGGCGCCTCACATGTATGTCTCCGAGAGGGGCTTTGGAAGGTATTCCCAAGTCCTCCAACGGAACAATCCGGGGGTATACGAGTAGGTAGTCTAGTTTCTCCTCGGTGGTCGCTTTGTCGAAAAAGCCAAAGAGGTCTCCGGACCTTATGTTGGCGGGTCCAAAGGTGAAATAACCCCGTTTCAGACATTGGACTGAGTACCGGCGGGTGATGCGATGATACCATCCTAGGGAGAATAAGTTGGATAGAATTGCCCTCCCTTGTCTATGGGCGGGGGAGGTCTTATGCCTAAGAAACGTCAGATCTTGAGGCACTTCGTCCCTAACATGGATCCAGGGCAGGGGAAGGATCTTGCTGTTTGCCAGGCGTGTGTCCAATACTATGGTATCGCCGAAGAAGGCCCTGTTGGCGCTAAGACCCCGGCCGTAGACCACGCGCTCAAGTGCATAATGGGCCCAGAGCCGAGCGACACCAGAGGCGGTGAAGAAGAGCAGTGCCACCAGGAGGAGTAGCACCTGCTGAAGGGCTATGGCTCCCACCAGCAGTACAAAGGTGACAAAAAGCCATGCACCACCCAGCACGTCTAGTCGCCTGCGCCGGGCTCCACCATCGCTTCCTGCTCCACGGGTACGGGAACCGTGTCCAGTACTTCCTGAAGGATATCGGCAGCGGTATGGCCCCGTAGATGGCTCTGGGCATGGGGTATGATGCGATGCTCCAGCACAAAGGGAACGAGGTATTTGACATCGTCTGGGATAACGTAGTTGCGACCCCGGACAGCTGCCAAAGCCTGCGCCGTACGCAGCAGACCCAGCATGGCGCGGGGGCTTGCACCCAGCTCCACCTGGGGATGCCCTCGGGTGGCATGCACCAACTTGATAATGTACTGGCGAACGTCGGGCTCTACCAAGACGTCACGACAGGCCTGCTGTATCTCCAGGAGTTGCTCCGCGGTGAGCACCGAGTCCAGATCTTCTATGGGGTTGACCTGGGCAAAACGTTCCATAATAAGTGCGTCCTGTTCTTCGTTGGGGTATCCCATTCGTACCCGCATCAGGAATCGGTCAAGCTGAGCTTCCGGGAGAGGGAAAGTGCCTTCCAACTCCACGGGGTTCTGGGTTGCCAGCACCAGAAATGGGCGGAGAAGTGGCCTCGTATTGCCTTCAGCGGTTACTTGGCGTTCCTCCATGGCCTCCAAGAAGGCCGATTGGGTCCGTGGAGTGGCCCGGTTGATCTCATCTGCCAGCAACACCTGGGCAAAAATTGGGCCTGGGCGGAACTCAAAATCACTAGTCTTCTGATTGTAGATATAGGTTCCTGTTACGTCTGATGGGAGCAGGTCTGGTGTGCACTGAATACGGCGAAAGGTGCATCCCAGGGAGCGAGCGACGGATCGCGCTAACAAGGTCTTGCCAATGCCCGGTACATCCTCAATGAGGACATGCCCTTCACACAGGACCGTCACCAGCACCAACTCCACTACCTCCGCTTTGCCCACTACGACCAACTCGATGTTATCTTGAATCTTACGGGCAGCGGTGACGATGGTTTGGGCGGTCATTTGGACCAATTCATTCTTCCTTCAGGTATTCCTTCGCTCTAAATCTGTGGAAAGTCTGCGTCCATCGTTTGGGAGCATGTGTAATACTTGGGATTACGCGAAGCGGGCGAATCAGAGATTAGAGTACCACATGTATGACCGATACGGCCATAAATCAAACGCTCTACTGACACCTGGACGAGGTCACCCACACATCCTAGACTGCGCAAATGTCTTTGTCCACAACATCAAGTACTAATGTCTGATTGAAGACTATCTGAACACAGAGTATGCTGAGCACCGAAGGCTAACCTAGTTTAGGCGCTCCCAAACTTCGGCCATATAAGAGACTTTGGGCCAGTCTAGCGTTGATGAAATCTAAGGCCCTGTGTGTAAAACGTCGGCAAGAATGGGACACATTTAGGATCTGAGTTGGCAAAGAGGTTGAGGGGTGGTGAAGGCTCCTTGGGAGGGGTAGAGTGCCGTGCAGGAAAGGAGAAATGCGTCCCAAGAACAGGGCGCAGGAGCCTAGCAAGCAGAGGAGCGTACCCAAGACACGCGGGCCTTTGTACACAGGGTTCGCACGATGATATCCGCGGTACTCTCCATTTCATTGAAGCGCCCGGGATACCGGTAGGACTCCCCAGAGCCAGAGCCGCGAGTGACCCACAAATGTAGTACAGAACAGGGTAGGTTAGCCCTGCCCTGATTAACGTCAGACCTATCTATTTGCCCGCCTCAATCTGGAGTTGCTCCCCAGACCGTAAAGTTACCACCCGTGGTTGTGGGACCACCTGAGACACCGATCTCGGCCTTTCTCGTTATCTGTCGGGCACCAGCCCTTCCTTGCAGCTGCTGAATGCAGTCAGTGTGCATCCAGGTGCGGGTGCGTCCACTACCTGCATTGCCACCGCTAGGGGAAACGGGGTTCGGTCCCTCGATAGTGATATCTGTCTGATAAAGATCCAGAGCTTCACCTCTCTCGATACCGGCATATCTTAGTCCCTCGATATGGAACTGGTGGAACAGTGTGTAGCCATCGTACATATTCTCAAAGGACAGATCTCGAGCGGTTATCCCTGCACCCTCGTATATCTTCCTCCCTGTGCTGTCGGTGGCCTGTTCGCATTCATCCAGCGTCTGAACGCTACTCTTCACTTTGGTCCTGTCCGATGCATGGTTGAGGATATAGACCGGGTGCTGTTTCATGTCCTTCGCCCGGTCTGCGGTTGTAAAGAGATAAGCCACCGCAATCTGAATGGGCAGATCACAGTCGAAGAGGTTAGCGGGCTTAGCTATCCAGCGGGCCGCCAGATAGTCCTCTACGGTCAACGGCTCCGGGCGGTGCTGAGCCCAGAACCCCTCTGGGAAGAGTAGTCCGTTTCTCTTCTCGTTCACTACGAAGGGGGCCATCATATCGTGGGTTTTACCATATTTGCGGCAATACTGATCGAAGAGGTAGGCATATGTTATCGCGGCGGCGCCCCAACCCCAGGGATTGCTCCATTGCGAGTTGCCAGAGGCGATATCCAAAGAATTCGAGCCTGCATCGTGGCCGTAACGACCGGACAGATTATTCCAGGTTTTCAGTACCAGACACGTGTTTGTGAGACCCTCACCCACCGCCTGAGCCGCAACAACTACCGCGTTAGACATACAGGTGGGAGCATGCATAGTAAAATGGACATTTGTCAGCTCCGGCATATTATTGAGTAACCACTCAGCACTCATAGAGCTGAGGCCATCATTTATGTTTTCAGTAGGTTGATAGGTCTTAGCGAAGTCCTCGGGAATTGGATTGGCAGGTGCCCAAAGGTCCCCTGTTGTGGCTGCGGGGACGACAACCAATCCATCGACCTGATCAGGGGAGATCCCCGCGTCCTCCATCGCGTTTCGCAGCGCAAGAATAGCCCAAGAGCCTATGCTGGATTCGACTCTTTCGTCCCAGCGCCTCGCAGTGGGAGAATGACCAATGCCCACCGCGGCTACCTTTCCCCTGTGCTCCCATACTCCCAATCCTTCTAGGGTTCGATACAGTGATGCTGGTGCGTTTTGAGTCGGTGCCATTGTCAACCTCGTTTCATGGTATGTCTTTGAATCCGGGTCTGAAACTCAATCGGTCACAATTCGCCACTCGGGAATTTTCTGGCCGTCCTCAGTGTCCAGAAACTCCACTTGAACGTTAGCCCCAACCGGAACCTCGTCAACCGGGGTTCCCGGTAAATTGGAGAAGAAGTTTATTGTTGGGTCTTCCTCGATGTGGATAATCGCCACGTTGTAGGGCTGGTCCGGGACCCACAACCTGAGCCGGGAGTCATGGACCACAACATAGCCGTTTATGGTGCCTCGACCGCTCACTTCATGCCACTCCAAGCTACTCTTGGAGCCACACTCTGAGCATGAGTTTTCCGGGGGATACTGCATCCTATCACAGGTCTTACAGCATTGGACTACTAGCCGCCCCTCGTTGCAGGCGTCCCAGAAGGGTCTGCTTAGGTCATCAGGCACTGGCGTAGGCCTAGTCAATCCTCACCTCCCACTCCATGATAAGGTATTATCCACATAAAGAGCGGGTGTGGCAACTTGGAGTTGCCACACGTAGAGTCGTTGAGCAACTGTGGGGCCGTTCGGGACCAGAAAACAAGCTTTGCACGAACCCGAAGGATCTCAGATCCGTAGCTCCGGCCAGGGAGTCGTTGGGTTCCCATACAGGCTTATTCTGGCGACAGGGCCAGCTATAGATTGGATCTATATGATTTGGAACGATTCCTAGATGACCATTCCAATTTCTGTCTTTATCCCTACCCGCATATCAGTTAGTGTCCACTCCTAACCAGCGATCCGTGACTCCCATATCATGGGGTCAGGACATCTGTCATCCAGTACGTACTCCCTACCCCTGTACAGGTCTAGCGTGCTATTGGCGCCGCTCAGGGAGTGCGGGTTTTCGCGCTATCAAGACTAGAATGGCACCCAGGAAGTTGAATATAGCCAGTCCGAGAAAGGGGATGGTGTAGCTTCCCATGGTGTCAAATAAGTACCCCGCTGCAATAGGCGCCCCCACCATTGCAAAATTCATGGGCACTTGGGAAACACCCATGATGGTGGCGAAGTTCTTTGTTCCAAAGTAGTCTCCCCGGATGGCCGTCAGCAGAGGTATCCTTGCTCCGAGACCGACCCCGTAGAGTACAGCAAAGAGGTAGGCTCCTGAAACTGTCTGGATAGTCGCCGCCACTAACATCCCCACTCCCTGGATGACCACAAAGACAGCGATCAATGGTGGCTTCGGCAGACGATCCCCCAAGAACCCGCTTGCCAATTGGCTGATGACCCCCGCAACCCCGTAAGTGAGCACCACCGTACCCGCTTGTGCCAGAGACATTCCAATATCTGTCATGGCAGGGATTATATGGACAGCCATGGTCACAGAAGCTATCGCCGAGAACCCGTGAGCGGCTGCAATCGCCCAAAAGGCCATTGTTCGCACAGCTTCTCCCACTGTGAAGCTTCCGTCGTCTTCCAGTGAATCCTCCTGTTCATAGGCCTCCATGTCTGGAGAAGTGTCGCCATCAGGACGTTGGCCGTACTCTTCGGGGCGGTTGCGCACCAGCAAGGCGATCGGAACGGTTACCACCCATACGCCGACCCCCAGCCCCAGCGCTAGAGTCCTCCATCCATATAAGTCCATAGCACGGCCCAAAAGAGGCGCCAACAGCGCTCCCAGATTGATACCAATCAAACCTATAGCCATGGCCTTGGTCCGATGCCGACGGAACCAATGGTTAATAGCTGTTATGAGAGGGAAAAAGCCCCCGAATCCTGCCCCCGCGAAGATGAGCAGGAAGGTAATGTAGTAGCCCATGACACCCTGGACGAAACTGAAGACGACGAATCCCGCTCCGAGAATCCCAAATCCGATCAGGATCATGCGTCGGCTCCCCAGGCGGTCGGTCAGATATCCCTCGAGAGGACCCAGGAGGGCACCTTCG
>JASLXI010000159.1 GCA_030740415.1 Dehalococcoidia bacterium | reverse complement strand
ATTTGGGCCGGTGGGGATCACCGTCATCCCTGCGACCTTGGCCAGGCCGCGATACATGGGGTATGCGGCGATGGCTGCGGGATTCAACTGGTAGCTCTGCCCGAAGTTCGGCAACTCAGGCATCTGCGAAAACCCCCGTAATAGAACCATGTTGGCCCTGTCCCTGTCCCCCAGCACCCCTCTGGCCCCTTCGATTAGCGTGTTGGCGGCGGCCGCGGTCTTCTCGGCCCTTGGTTCCAGGGCCTCTACCTTCCTTGGTGGGACATCCAGGACTTGGGGGTCCGTCTCGGTCACCTTTTCGCTCAACCCCTGGCCTCGGAACAAGGCGACGAAACGATAGTCCTGCACCGGGAGAATATGCATCTCAAGGCCAGGCACATCTATCTGGCCAAGTTGCTCGCACAGAGGGATAGTCTCCTGCGAGCTGATACGCCCTGCTCGGCGATCCACCAGCCTGCCCTGGCCGTCCACGGTGCAGAAATTGCCCCGTGCCGCCACGTCGCCGTCCTGCAGTTCAACATCGATGCCCAGCGCCTCCAAGACACCCCGGCCGATGAGGTACTTCACAGGGTCGTATCCGAAGAGCGATAGGTGTCCTGGCCCGCTCCCGGGAGTGATGCCCGGCAGTACCGGGGTGGTGAGGCCGCAGGCGCTGCGGGACGCCAGGCTGTCCAGGTTGGGCGTTCGGGCTATTTCCAGTTCCGACTTTCCCATCTCGGGATGGCGCGCGCCCCCTAGGCCATCGACTACCAGCATGATAATCTTGGATGGTGTGGACTGGCATATGTCTGCTATGTGAGGAAAGTCGATCATTGGATTTATGCCTCCTTGTTCAGCAACGCCGCTACGCCCGGTAGGGTTTTCCCCTCCAGGAATTCCAACGATGCGCCGCCTCCCGTTGAAACGTGGGTTATTCGGTCTGCGATATCCAGTGAGTCCGCCAACTCCGCGGTGGAGCCGCCGCCTAGGACTGTGGTCACTCCCTTAAGACTTCCCAGGGCAGCCCCCAGTTCCCGTGTTCCCCTGCTAAAGGCTGGGAACTCGAAGACTCCCATGGGCCCGTTCCAGAGGATTGTCTTGCCCCTGGCGACCTCGGCCCTGAAAGTGTCCAGTGTTCGATGCCCTATGTCCATGATGTACCATCCATCAGGCACGTCCTCCACGTCCACCGTGTGGCTTTGGGCCTCTGCCTCAAAGGAGTCGGCCACGACCACGTCCAGAGGGATAAGCAAAGGAATACTATTTTCCCTGGCACGTCCCATCATGTCCCGCGCTAGGTCGAGCCGGTCATCCTCTACCAGGGAGTTACCTACGGGCAATCCCTGGGCCTTTAGAAAGGTGGCTACCATCCCGCCCCCGATTAATAAAGTATCTACTTTGTTCAAAAGATTCTCAAGGACTCCGATCTTATCGCTTACCTTGGCTCCGCCAAGGGCCACAACCAGGGGACGTTGTGGGGACTCTAGTATTGAGCCGAGGACTTCCAACTCCCTCTCTATGAGGAAGCCTGCCACCGATGGTAGATAGTGGGTGACTCCTTCCGTTGACGCGTGAGCTCGGTGGGCCACTGCAAACCCATCGTTAACAAATACCTCAGCGATGGATGCGAGCGACTTGGCGAAATCTGGGTCGTTCTTCTCCTCCCCTGGATGGAAACGCAGGTTCTCTAGTAGGAGGATCTCTCCTGGCTTCAATTCCTTCACCTCGGCCTCGACCTTGGGACCAATGCAATCGTCCATGCAAACTACGTCTTTTTGTAGTAGCTCCGATAGACGCTGGCAAACTGGGGCCAATCTCATTTCTTCCACCACCTTGCCTCCCGGCCTGCCCAGGTGCGAGCAAAGGACTATCGCTGCTCCATGCTCTTGCAGGTATCGTATCGTTGGGAGGACGGCGCGAAGACGTCCATCGTCACTGATTCTACCCTGCTCCAGCGTGACGTTGAAGTCCGCCCTTACCAGCACCCGTTTGCCATCAACATTTACGTCCCGTATAGTCTGCTTTTCCATAGCGCCTCACAGAGTACTAAGATTCCCTTGTTGTTATGAAGTAGGCCAGTTCGGCGAGCTCACCGAGTCCTCTTGAATTCGAAAAAGAACTGGCCCCGTCCAGGGCGCGAATGGCCTCTTGGCTCAGGTTGTCAGCCGTCTCCTGAGAAAACTCCTTGGCTCCCAGGCTATCCAAAACCCCAATAAGTTTCTCTATGTCTTCTGGAGCCATCATCCGCTTGAAATACACGTCTCCCAAGGCGCGTTTCTCCGCACCCGTGGCATTCTGAAGTGCATATACGATGGGCAGAGATTTTCTCTTGTTGAGGATATCCCCTGCAAGTGGTAATTCCGTGTTCTCTGCTCCCCACAGGTCCCGGATATCGTCTCGGACCTGGGATGCCAGACCCAGCTTCCGGCCGTACAACGCCATAGCTTGCATTGCCCTCTCGTCTACAGAGGCCATCTGTGCACCCAGTTCTGCGGCGCAGCTCATGAGGGCGGCAGTCTTTCCTTCTGCCATCTGAAAGTAAGCATCCTGGGAGATGTCCATACGCTCCTGGTAGGTCAGGTCCAGGTACTGCCCCTCGCAGAGGCGCAGGCAGGCGTCATCTAGGGTGGCTGCTGCTCTCAGTGCCTGCTCGGATGGCATCCCCCTCTCTGTTTGCCGCAGCAGACTCAGACGTGCAAGGGCATGCATCCCATCCCCCGCGTTTATACCTTGGGCAGGTCCCCACACCCACCACACCGTGGGCCTGTGATCCCGCTCCGGGGTGCCGTCCTGAATATCGTTGTGGATCAGCGAGAAGTTGTGTACCAACTCCAGGGCGGCGGCGGCGGGTAACGCCTTCGTAAGCTCGCCGCCTAGGGCCTCGCAGGTGAGAGCGCAGAGGGTGGGATGGATTCGATTGCCAATCCCCACTTCATGGGCCTCTCCTTGGTCATCCAGCCATCCCATGTGATAGGCCATCATCTGGTATAAAGGGAGACTGAGCCCCATAATCAGGGACTTGAGTTCCGTCTCTATACCATTCTCAAAACGACTGAATATCGATAGTAAGCTCATCTCTCGACCCATAACCTACTCAGAGAGCGTAATGAACAATAAAATGCTTGCACTGTCATGCCGTGCCCCATCCGTCGTTCCGTCGAAAGACGGAATCCAGAGGGGCGATGTCGAGCTGTCCGACTTTCACCCGCCTGCCATTGGTGATGCTTTTCCACATCGTCATCGCGAGAGCGTCCTCGCTTGTGGCAATCTGAGGCGGGACCTCGCCGTATCCTGAGTCCAGGATTTCTTTACAGGCACCGCGAGTTTTTCAATACCTGGACAGACCTGCTC